>DASRQW010000173.1 GCA_035696245.1 Longimicrobiaceae bacterium
GAGCCGGAGCCGGCCGCCGAGATCGGCGGCGACGACACGCAGGCGAGCACCGAGGTGCAGGCGCGCGCCGCGATGGAGGAGACGAACCTGTCGATGTTCGATCTCTCCCTGAGCGCGGACGAGTACGAGGGCGGGCTCTTCCTCTCGCTGGAGTACCGCACGGACCTGTGGGACGCCGACACCATCATGCGGATGGCGATCCACTACCACACGCTCCTGAACAAGGTCGCGGAAGCGCCCGACGAGCCGCTGTCGCGCATCTCGTTCCTCCACACCGAGGAGCGCCACTACGCCGTATCGCGCTTCAACGCCACGGCGGAGGATTTCGGCCCCCAGCTGCCGCTGCACGCGATGTTCGCGGCGCAGACGGCGGCTACGCCAAACGCGGAAGCGCTGAGCTTCCGCGGCGAGACGCTCACGTACGCGCAGCTCGATGCCCGCGCCAACCGGCTCGCGCGGCACCTGCGGGCCCGCGGCGTGGGCCCGGAGACGCGCGTGGGCGTGTGCGTGGACCGTTCGGTGGAGATGGCCGTCGCCGTGCTCGCCGTCCTCAAGGCGGGCGGCTGCTACGTGGCCATGGATCCCAACTATCCGGCCGACCGCCTGGCGTACATGCTGGCCGACAGCGCCGCGCCGGTGCTCGTCACCGTCTCGTCCGTCGCCGCCCATCTCCCGTCGCTCGACGCGGACGTCGTCCGCCTCGACGCGGATGCGGATGCCATTGCGGCGGAGAGCGCGGAGGCGTTCGAGCCGGGCGTGCAGCCGGAGAACCTGGCGTACGTGCTCTACACCTCCGGCTCCACCGGCCGCCCCAAGGGCGTGGCGCTGCCGCAGCGCGCGCTCGTCAACATGATCCGGTGGCAGCTCGCTCGCTGGGAAGGCCGGGCGCCCGCGCGCGTCCTCCAGTTCGCATCGCTCAGCTTCGACGTCTCGTTCCAGGAGATGCTCTCCACCTGGTGCTCCGGCGGCACGCTGGTGCTGGTGGACGACGACACCCGCCGCGACGCCGCCGCGCTCCTCCGCTACGTCGCGGACCAGCGCGTGGAGCGCATCTTCCTCCCCTTCGCCGCGCTCCAGCACCTGGCCGAGGTGGCGGACGAGACCGGCGCCGGGCCGTCCACCCTGCGCGAGGTGATCACCGCGGGCGAGCAGCTTCGCAGCACCCCGGCGCTGGTGCGCTGGGCCGAGCGCGCGGGCATCACCGTGGAGAACCAGTACGGCCCGTCCGAGAGCCACGTGGTGAGCGCGCACCTGCTGGAGGGCGAGCCGGCCGGGTGGCCCGCGCTGCCGTCCATCGGCGAACCCATCTCCAACGTGCAGCTGTACGTGCTGGACGAGTGGATGCAGCCGTCGCCGTACGGCGTGTACGGCGAGCTGTACATCGGCGGGGAGGCGCTGGCGCGCGGGTATCTGAACCGGCCGGCCATGACGGCGGAGAAGTTCGTCCCCAGCCCGTTCGGACCCGCCGGAGCGCGCCTGTACCGCACGGGAGACAGGGTCCGGCACCACCGCGACCAGCTCCACTTCCTGGGCCGCATCGACCATCAGGTCAAGGTGCGCGGCTTCCGGATCGAGCTGGGGGAGATCGAGTCCGTGCTGCAGCAGCAGCCCGGCGTGCGCGACGCCGCCGTGGTGGTGCGCGAGGACACGCCCGGCGACCGGCGCGTGGTTGCGTACGTGAGCCCCGCCGCGGGCGAGGAGCTGCGGCCGGACGCGCTGCGCGCCGCGCTCAAGGAGCGGCTGCCGGACTACATGGTCCCCTCGGCCGTCGCCGTGCTGCCCGACCTCCCGCTCTCGCCCAACGGCAAGGTGGACCGCAAGGCCCTGCCCGCGCCGGACCGCGCCGGCGAGGCGGACACGTTCGTGGCGCCGCGCACCGACACCGAGCGCGACCTCGCCGCCATCTGGGGCGAGGTGCTGAAGCTGGACCGCGTGGGCGTGCACGACAACTTCTTCGACCTGGGCGGCCACTCGCTCATCGCCACCCGCGTGGTCTCGCGCATCCGCCAGGCGATGGAGCGCGAGGTACCCGTGCGCGTGCTGTTCGAGGCGCCCACCGTGGCCGAGCTCGCCGTGCGCCTCACCGGCGAGGCCGTGGCGGACCAGCCGCAGGCCGCGCCCATCGTCCCGGCAGACCGGTCGAACGCGCTGCCGCTGTCGTTCGCGCAGGAGAGGCTCTGGTTCGTCGATCGTCTCATCCCCGGCAGCACCGCGTACAACCTTCCCCTCGTCCTCCCCGTGCCCGGTGCGGACGCGGACGTGCTGGAGCGCGTGCTCGCGGAGATCGTCCGCCGGCACGAGGCGCTGCGGACCACGTTCGCTTCGGTGGATGGACGCGTGTCGCAGGTCGTCGCCCCGGCGGGCGATTTCCGTCTCGCCGTGGAGGACGTGGAAGGCGCTTCGGAAGATGAGATGCACGCCGCCATCTCCCGCCGCGTGGCGGAGGAGATCGGGCAGCCGTTCGACCTGGAGCGCGGGCCGCTCTTCCGCGCCACGCTGCTGCGCGCGGGCGACGCCGCCGTTCTCGTCCTCGCGATGCACCACATCGTCAGCGACGGCTGGTCGATGAACGTGCTCACGGCCGAGATCAACGCGCTCTACGCCGCCTTCGCCGAGGGCCGTCCGTCGCCCCTCCCGGAGCTGGCGGTGCAGTACGCGGACTACGCCGTCTGGCAGCGCGAGCGGATGACGGGCGACGTGCTGGCGGCGGAGCTGGCGTACTGGAAGGCGCAGCTCGCCGGCGCGCCCGAGGTGCTGGAGCTTCCGGCGGACCGCCCGCGCCCGCCGGTGGAGACGTACCGCGGCGCCGTGCGCTACTTCCGCTTCCCCGCCCGCCTGGCGAACGCCCTGCGGGACGTGGCGCGGCGCGAGAACGCCACGCTCTTCATGGCCCTCCTCGCCGCGTGGGACGCGCTGCTCTCGCGCTACGCGGGCACGGACGACGTGGTGGTCGGCAGCCCCATCGCCGGGCGCAACCGCGGCGAGACGGAGCCGCTGGTGGGTTTCTTCGTCAACAACCTCGTCCTGCGCACCGACCTGTCCGGCGAGCCAAGCTTCCGCGCGCTGGTGGGCCGGGTGCGGGAGACGACGCTGGGGGCGTACGCGCACCAGGACCTGCCGTTCGAGAAGCTGGTGGAAGAGCTGAACGTGGGGCGCAGCCTCAGCCACTCGCCGCTCTTCCAGGTGCTCTTCGCGCTGCAGAACACGGCCGCCGCGGGAGATGCGGAGCCGTCCGGCGCGATGGAGGGCGACGACACCGCCGTCTCGCCGCCGGTGGAGCGTCCGTCCAAGTTCGACCTCTCGGTGGACTTCAACGAGGCGGGCGACGAGCTGGTCGGCTCCATCGAGTACAGCACCGAGCTGTTCGGCCACGACACCGCCGAGCGCATGGTGCGCCACTTCCGCCTCCTCGCGGAAGCGCTGGTGGCGGAGCCCGACGCGCCGGTCACCGCCCACACGCTGCTCTCGGAAGATGAGCGGCGGCAGGTGGTCACGGAGTGGAACGACACCGCGACGGAGTATCCGCGCGACTCCACCATCCACGCGCTCCTCGCAGAGCAGGCCGCCGCCACGCCGGACGCCGTCGCCCTCGTCGCGGGCGACGAACGCCTGACATACGCGGAGTTGGATGGCCGAGCCAACCGTCTCTCGCGTCACCTGCGCTCGCTGGGCGTGGGCGAGGGCAGCCGCGTCGCGCTGGGCGTGCCGCGCTCGGCTGAGCTCGTCGTCGCCTCCGCCGCGGTGCTCAAGGCGGGCGGCGCGTGCGTGCCGCTGGACACCGCGTATCCCGCGGACCGCCTGGCGTTCATGCTGGCGGACAGCGGCGCGTCGGCCCTCATCGTATCCGCCGGGGTGCCCGGGCCGCTGGCGTCGTTCTCCGGCACCGTCGTCTCCCTCGCGGCGGACGCGGGCCGCATCGCATCCCACGAATCCACCGGCATCTCCTCGTCCGGCGTGACGGCGGAGAGCCTGGCCTACGTGCTCTACACGTCGGGCTCCACGGGCCAGCCGAAGGGCGCCGCGATCCCGCACCGCGCCGTCGTCCGCCTCATCCGGAACACGGATTTCGCGGAGTTCGGGCCGCAGCACGTACACGCGCTCCTCGCCGCCGCCGCGTTCGACGCGACGCTGCTGGAGACGTGGGGGGCGCTGCTGAACGGCGCGCGGCTGGCCGTCTTCCCGCCGCACGCGCCGTCGCTGGAAGAGCTGGGCGCCTTCATCCGCGCGCAGGGCATCACCACGCTGTGGCTCACCGCCGGCCTCTTCCATCAGATGGTGGACGAGCGGCTGGAGGACCTGGGCGGCCTGCGCCAGCTCATCGCGGGCGGCGACGTCATCTCCGTCGCGCACGCCCGCCGCGTGATCGAGGCGCATCCGCACGTGCGGCTCATCGACGGCTACGGGCCGACGGAGAACACCACGTTCACCACATGCCGCACGGTGCGTCCGGAAGACACGGAACGCGCACGCATCCCCGTGGGCACCCCCATCGCCAACTCCACCGTCTACATCCTGGACGAGCGGATGCGGCCGGTGCCGGTGGGCGTGCCCGGCGAGCTGTACGCGGGCGGCGACGGCGTGGCGCTGGGCTACCTGGACCGCCCGGAGCTGACGGCCGAGAAGTTCGTGGCCGACCCGTTCTCGTCTTCGGGAGATGCGCGGCTGTACCGCACGGGCGACCGAGCGCGGTGGCTGCCGGGCGGCATCGTGGAGTTCATGGGCCGCATCGACCAGCAGGTGAAGATCCGCGGCTTCCGCATCGAGCCCGGCGAGGTCGAGGCCGCGCTCAAGGCGCAGCCCGGCGTCCGCGACGCCGTGGTCGCCGTGCGCGGCGAGGGCGGGGCCAAGCGCCTGGTCGCCTACGTACGCCCGGCGAGCGCGGACGCGGCTGCGCTGCGGGACGCGCTGCGCGGCTCGCTGCCGGACTACATGGTGCCCGCGGCCGTGGTGCCGATGGACGCCTTCCCACTCACGCCCAACGGCAAGGTGGACCGCCGCGCCCTGCCCGAGCCCGAGCTTTCGGGCGACGAGTTCGTGGCGCCGCGCACGCCCACCGAAGAGGTGATGGCGGGCATCTGGGCCGAGATCCTGGGCGTGGAGCGCGTGAGCGCCGCGGCGGGCTTCTTCGACCTGGGCGGGCACTCGCTGCTCGCCACGCGCGTCATCTCCCGAATCCGCCAGCTCTTCGGCGTGGAGCTGCCGCTGCGCGCCCTGTTCGAGGCGCCCACCGTGGCCGAGCTGAGCCGCCGCGTGGACGAGAGCCGCGCGGACACCGGCGCGCCGCCCATCGTCCCCGTGCCGCGGGACAAGCCGCTGCCGCTGTCGTTCGCGCAGGAGCGGCTGTGGTTCGTCGACCGCCTGGTCCCCGGCAGCAGCGCCTACAACGTCCCCGTCGTCCTCCCCGTCCCCGGCGCGGATGCCGCGACGCTGGAGCGCGTGCTGGGCGAGATCGTCCGCCGCCACGAAGCACTGCGGACTACATTCCGCGTCGTCGACGGCACGGAGGTGCAGGAGATCGCCCCCGCCGGCGGCTTCGCGCTGGCGGTGGTGGATCTGACCGGCGTCTCGGGAGATGAGAAGCACGCCCGCGCGTCCGCCGCCGTCGGTGAGGAGAGCGCGCGTCCGTTCGATCTGGAGGCAGGCCCGCTCTTCCGCGCCACCCTCGTCCGCCTCTCCGATGCGGAGCAGGTGCTGGTTCTGGTGATGCACCACATCGTCAGCGACGGCTGGTCGATGACGGTGCTCACGGACGAGATCAACGCGCTCTACGCCGCGTTCGCGGAAGGCCGCCCCAGCCCGCTTCCGGAGCTTCCGGTGCAGTACGCGGACTTCGCGGTGTGGCAGCGCGAGTGGCTGAGCGGCGAGGTGCTGGACACGCAGCTCGGCTACTGGAAGCGGCAGCTCGCCGGCGCTCCGCCCGTGCTGGAGCTTCCGGCGGACCGGCCGCGCCCGCCGGTGCAGAGCTTCCGCGGCGCCACGCAGCGCGTCGCGCTCTCGCGCGCCGCCACGGCCGCGCTGGCGGAGCTCACGCGCCGCGAGGGCGCCACGCTCTTCATGGCCCTCCTCGCCGCGTTCGACGTGCTGCTCGCGCGGTACGCGGGCACGCAGGACGTGGTGGTCGGCAGCCCCATCGCCGGCCGCAATCGCGCGGAGATCGAGGGACTGATCGGCTTCTTCGTCAACAACCTCGTCCTGCGCACCGACCTTTCCGGTGACCCGTCGTTCCGCGAGCTGGTCGGGCGGGTTCGCGAGACCACGCTGGGCGCGTACGCCCATCAGGACCTGCCGTTCGAGAAGCTGGTGGAGGAGATCGGCGTGGAGCGCAGCCTCAGCCACTCGCCCGTCTTCCAGGTCATGTTCGCCCTCCAGACCACCGGCGCCGCCCCGGTGGCTCCGCCGATGTCGGAGGATGCGGACGAAGCGACGACGTCGGCGGAGTCGGTGGATGCCGCGACGGCGTCGGACGACGCGCCGGCGCCGGGGGGGACGGCGAAGTTCGACCTGACGCTGAACCTGACGGAGACGCCCGGCGGTCTCGCCGGCGGCTTCGAATACAGCACGGACCTGTTCGACGCCGCCACCGCCCGCCGGATGGCGCGCCACTTCGCCGCGCTGGTGGAGGCCGCGGTCGCATCTCCCGACGTGCCCGTCTCGCGCCTGCCCATGCTGGCCGCGGGCGAGCGCGAGCAGGTGCTGGGCGCGTGGAACGACACGGCGCGCGGCTATGCCACGGACCTGCGCATCCACGACCTGTTCCAGGCGCAGGCCGCGCGCACGCCCGCCGCGACCGCGCTCGTCCACGGCGCGCACGCGCTCACGTACGCGCAGCTCAACGCCCGCGCGAACCAGCTCGCACGCCATCTCCAGACCCTCGGCGTGGGCCCGGAATCGCTCGTCGCCGTGTGCATGGAGCGCACGCCGGAGATGATCGTCGCGCTGCTCGCCGTGCTCAAGGCGGGCGGCGCGTACGTGCCCGTAGATGCGAACTATCCCGCGGACCGCATCGCCTACATGCTGGAGGATTCCGGCGCCGCCGTGGTCCTCACGCAGGCGTTCGTGGCCCGGCATCTCCCGCCCACCGCCGCGCCCGTCGTGAAGGTGGATGCGGACTGGCCGGAGATCGCCAAGCTGCCGGAAGGCGACCTTTCGGTGGATGTGAAGCCCGGGAACGCCGCGTACGCCATCTACACGTCGGGCTCCACCGGCCGTCCCAAGGGCGTGCAGATCGAGCACCGCAGCACCGTCACACTCCTGCACTGGCTGAAGGAGAATGTGCCGGACGACGAGCGCGCCTCGGTGCTCGGCTCCACCTCCATCTCGTTCGACGTCTCCATCGCCGAGATCTTCGGCACGCTGTGCTGGGGCGGCAAGCTCGTGCTGGTCGAGAACGCGCTGGCGCTCTCCGGCCTCCCGCCCGAGCACCGCGTCCGCCTGGCCAGCATGGTCCCCAGCGCCGCCGCCGAGCTGCTGCGCATGGGCGCGATCCCGGCCAGCATCCGCGCGCTGAACCTGGGCGGAGAGCCGCTGCCCAACGCGCTGGCGCAGGACCTCTACGCCCTGGGCCACGTCGACAAGGTCCTGAATCTCTACGGGCCCACGGAAGATACGACCTACTCCACGTTCTCCGTCGTGGACCGCGGCGGGCAGAAGGTGTACGTCGGCCGCCCCGTCGCGAACACGCAGGCGTACGTGGTCGATGCGAACCTCCAGCCCGTGCCCGTCGGCGTCCCCGGCGAGCTGTACCTGGCCGGAAGCGGCCTCGCCCGCGGCTACCTGAACCGTCCCGGGCTGACCGCCGAGCGCTTCATCCCCAACCCGTTCTCCACCGAGCCGGGCGCACGGATGTACCGCGTCGGCGACCTCGTCAGATATCTCGCTGACGGGACGATCGAGTACCTGGGCCGCCTGGACCACCAGGTGAAGATCCGCGGCTTCCGCATCGAGCTGGGCGAGGTGGAGGCCGCGCTGGCCGCCCACCCGGCGGTGGAGGACGCCGCCGTCATCGCACGCGAGGACGTGCCGGGTGACAGGCGCCTCGTCGCGTACGTGGTCGCCGGACCGGGAGCGGTGCTGGAAGTGGCCGAGCTGCGCGGCTACCTGCGCGGCGCGCTGCCGGACTACATGGTGCCGTCGGCCTTCGTGGGCCTGGCGGCGCTGCCGCTCACGCCCAACGGCAAGGTGGACCGCCGCGCCCTGCCCGCGCCCGACCACGCGGGCTCCGACGCCACGTACGTCGCCCCCCGCACCCCGGCCGAGGAGAAGATGGCCGGCGTGTGGGCCGACCTGCTGGGCGTGCAGCGCGTGGGCGTGCAGGACAACTTCTTCGAGCTGGGCGGCCACTCGCTGGTCGCCACCCGCCTCGTGTCCCGCCTGCGCGAGGCGTTCGGCGTGGAGGTGCCGCTGCGCGTGGTTTTCGAGGCGCCCACCGTCGCCGAGATGACCGCGCACGTCGCCGGGCTCTCCGCCGCGGCGGCCCAGCACCCGGCCGCGCCCAAGCTGGGCCGCGTCTCCCGCGACGCCCGCCGCCAGACGCTCGGCGCGGGCGAGGAGATGCCGTCCGCCCCCGTGCGTACCGCGCCGGCCGCCGGTCCGTCTCCGCAGCCGCGCAGCGGGCCGCCGCCGCTGTCGTTCGCGCAGGAGCGGCTCTGGTTCGTGGACCGGCTGAGCGCCGCCGGGGCCGCGTACAACATCCCGCTGATCCTGCCGTCGCGCGGGCTGGACCCGGAGATCATCCGCCGCTCCGTCGCCGAGCTGGTGGCGCGCCACGAGACGCTGCGCACCCGCTTCGGCACGTTGGACGGGCGGCCGGTGCAGGTCATCTCCGAGCCAGGCGGGTTCGAGCTTCCGGTGATCGATCTCCGCCACGTGCCCGAAGCGGAGAAGCAGGCCGCCGTGCGCCTGGCGGTGGCCGAGCAGACGCAGCCCGCGTTCGACCTGGAGCGCGGCCCCGTTTTCCGCGGCGCGCTGATCCTGGCGACGGACACGGACCACGTCCTCGCGCTGTGCATGCACCACATCGTCAGCGACGGGTGGTCCATCCGGGTGCTCACGCGCGAGCTGGACATCCTGTACCGCGCGTTCGAGAGCGGCCAGCCCAACCCGCTTCCGCCGCTTCCGCTGCAGTACGCGGACTTCGCCATCTGGCAGCGCGCCTGGCTCACGGGCGCGGAGCTGGAGCGCCAGCTCGCGTACTGGCGCGAGCACCTGGCCGGCATCCCAGAGGTGCTGGAGCTGCCGACCGACAGGCCGCGGCCGCCGGTGCAGACCTTCCCCGGCGCCTCGCGCACCGTGCTGCTGCCGCGCGCCATCAGCGAGCGGCTGGGCGCGCTGGGCCGCGAGGAGCGCGCGACGCTGTTCATGAGCCTGCTCGCCGCGTTCGGCGTGCTGCTGGGCCGCTGGTCCGGCCAGGACGACGTGGTGATCGGCAGCGCCATCGCCGGCCGCAACCGCGAGGAGATCGAGGGGCTCGTCGGCTTCTTCGTCAACAACCTCGTGCTGCGCACCGACCTTTCCGGTGACCCCACCTTCCGCGAGCTCCTCCGCCGCTCGCGCGAGGCCACGCTGGGCGCGTACGGACACCAGGACCTGCCGTTCGAGAAGCTGGTGGAAGAGGTGGGCGCCGAGCGCAGCCTGAGCCACACGCCCGTCTTCCAGGTGCTCTTCAACCTGCTCACGGACGAGACGGGCGCCACCGGCAACTACGGCGCCGAGGGCCAGGTCGTCACGCACGAAGGCGGCACCGCCAAGTACGACCTCACGCTGGGCGCGCAGGAGACGGCGCAGGGCATCACCGCCTCGCTCAACTTCAACACCGACCTCTTCGACGGCGCCACCATCGAGCGGATGCTGGGGCACTTCCAGGCCCTGCTCGCCGCCGCGACCGAGGAGCCGGACCTGCCGCTCTCGCGCCTTGGCCTCTTCGCCAAGGGCGAGCGCCGGCTGCTGCTGGAGGAGTGGAACGACACCGGGCGCGACTACCCGTCCGGCCGCATCCACGACCTGCTCGAGGCCCAGGCGCGCCGCACTCCGGACGCCCCCGCGCTCGTCTTCGGCGCGGAGGCGCTCACGTACGCGCAGCTGAACGGGCGCGCGAACCAGCTCGCCCGCCACCTTCGCACGCTCGGCGTGGGACCGGAGACGCTGGTCGCCGTCTGCATGGAGCGGACGCCGGAGATGGTCGTGGCGATGTACGCCGTGCTCAAATCGGGCGCAGCGTACGTGCCGGTCGATCCCAACTACCCGGCCGAGCGCATCGCCTACATGCTGGAGGATACCGGCGCGCCCGTCGTCCTCACCCAGGCGCGCGTGGCGGAACGTCTCCCGGCCACGCAGGCTCGCGTCGTCCGCGTGGACGCCGACTGGCACCGCATCGCCACGGAAGCGGCGGACGACCTGTCGGTAGATGTGAAGCCGGAGAACGCCGCGTACGCCATCTACACGTCGGGCTCCACGGGCAGGCCGAAGGGCGTCCACATCGAGCACCGCAGCACCGTCACGCTCCTCCACTGGCTCAAGGAGAACGTGCCGGACGAGGAGCGCGCGTCCGTCCTCGGCTCCACCTCCATCTCGTTCGACGTCTCCATCGCGGAGATCTTCGGCACGCTGTCGTGGGGTGGGAAGCTGGTGCTGGTGGAGAACGCGCTGTCGCTCGCCAATCTCCCGGCCGGCCAGGAAGTCCGCCTCGCGAGCATGGTCCCGTCCGCCGCCGCGGAGCTGCTGCGGATGGGCGGCATCCCATCCACCGTCCGCTCCTTGAACCTGGGCGGCGAGCCGCTGCCGAACGCGCTGGCGCAGGGCCTCTACGGGCTCGGTACAGTGGAGAAGGTGCTGAACTTCTACGGGCCCACGGAGGATACGACGTACTCGACGTGGTCCGTCGTGGAGAAGGACGGGCAGAAGGTCTACGTCGGCCGCCCGGTCGCGAACACGCAGGCGTACGTGGTGGATCGGAATCTCCAGCCCGTGCCCGTCGGCGTCCCCGGCGAGCTCTACCTGGCCGGAAGCGGCCTGGCGCGCGGCTACCTCAACCGTCCGGGGCTGACGGCCGAACGCTTCGTCCCCAACCCGTTCTCCGCCGAGCCGGGTGCGCGGATGTACCGCGTGGGCGACCTCGTCCGTTATCAGGCGGACGGGACCATCGAGTACCTGGGGCGCCTGGACCACCAGGTGAAGATCCGCGGCTTCCGCATCGAGACGGGCGAGATCGAGTCCGCACTCGCCGCGCACCCCACGGTAGAAACCGTGGCGGTGATCGCGCGCGAGGACGCGCCGGGCGACAAGCGGCTCGTCGCGTACCTCGTCCCCGCGGCAGATGCGGAGCTGAGCGCGACGGAGCTGCGGGCGCACCTCAAGGCGCGGCTGCCGGACTACATGGTGCCGTCCGCCTTCGTGCGCCTCACCGCGCTGCCGCTCACGCCCAACGGCAAGGTGGACCGGCGTGCCCTGCCCGCCCCGCAGGCCGCCGCCGCCACGCACGAGCACGTGCCCCCGCGCGACGACGTGGAGCGGAAGCTGGTGGAGATCTGGCAGGAGGTGCTGGGCACCAGCCCCATCGGCGTGCGCGACGGGTTCTTCGACCTGGGCGGCCACTCGCTGCTGGCCGTGCGCCTCATGACGCTCATCAAGGAGAGCTTCGGGCGCGAGATCCCGCTCACCGCGCTCTTCCAGGGCGCCACGGTGGAAGCCCTCGCCGCGCTGCTGCGCGACGAGGACGACGCAGCGCCCACCGGCCCGCTCGTGACCGTGCAGCCCAAGGGCGACAAGCCGCCCTTCTTCCTCGTCCACGGCGCCGCCGGCACCGTGCTGCGGTACGCGCCGCTGGGCCGCAGGCTGGCGCCGGACCAGCCCTTCTACGCCCTGCGCGCCGTGGGCCTCGAAGCGGGCGAGGAGCCGCCGCGCACGCTGGAGGAGATGGCCGCGGGCTACGTGGCGGCTATCCACCAGGTGCAGCCGCAGGGGCCGTATCGCGTGGGCGGCTGGTCCACCGGCTGCTCCATCGCGTACGAGGTCGCCCAGCAGCTCACCGCCGCCAAGGAGAAGGTGGAGGTGCTGGTGCTGCTGGACGGCCAGGCGCCCACCCCCGGCGCCGTGCTCGCCGAGCCGGACGAGGTCGATCTTCTCGTCTGGCTGGCGGGCGAGCTGGGCCGCCCCATCGGCGGCGACCCGGCGGTGAAGTTCACGGAGGAGCTGCGGGACCTGGAGGGCGATGCCCGCTACCTGCACGCCCTCGCTTGGGTCAACGCCGAGGGCGCCGTGCTCCCGGAGGGCGACCCGGAGCCGCTGCGGCGCTACCTTGGCGTGCTGCGCGCCAGCATCCACGCCTCGGGCAACTACCGCCCCAAGCTGTACCGTGGCCGCGTGGTGCTCATGCAGGCCCGCGAGCGCATGGTGCAGGCGCGCGACCTGGCCCTGCAGCACAACTACATCGTGAACGAGGACTACCTGGCCGGCTGGCGCAACCTGGTGGCCGGCCGGCTGGACGGCCGCATCGTGGGCGGCGACCACTACACCATGCTCGCCGAGCCCGAGGCGCAGCCACTGGCGAACCGCCTGCGCGCCGCGCTCGCGCCCCCCGCGGCACCCAAGCCGTGACGTATGGAAATTTGCGGGAAATGTATTAGATTGTCCGTCTGCCAGGCCGGGCCTGCGAGTGCGGGCCCCGCGGCGAGCCACCCAACCCACCTACGGAACGACCGATGAGCCAGAACGACCGCGAAGACACCACCATCTACCAGGTGGTGATGAACCACGAAGAGCAGTATTCCATCTGGCCGGCCGACCGCGAGCTGCCGCTGGGCTGGAACGCCGTGGGCAAGCAGGGCAGCAAGGCCGAGTGCCTGGCCTACATCGAAGAGGTGTGGACCGACATGCGCCCGCTGTCGCTGCGCAAGAAGATGGAAGAGATGCAGCAGAGCGGTCAGGCCTGATCCGCCTCGCCGCCTGATTTGCACGTGACAGACACCGTGGAGCCTGCCGGCGCCCCCGCGCTCCGGCAGGCCGCGCCCGCCGCCCGGCCGTGGCAGCTGCTGGCATTCGCCGCGCCCGAGGCCGAGATGGAAGCCGCCACCGACCGCCTCGCCGAGCACCTCCGCGCGCACCCGGACGCGGACCTCGCCGCCGTCGCGCGGGCGCTGCATGCGCGCGCGGGGGCGGGCGGGCGACGGCGCGTGCTCGTGGCCAAGGACGCGGAAGATGCCGCCGCGGCGCTCGCCGCGCGCGACCCGCAGCGCGTCTTCACCGCCGCCGAGCCGGACGGGGGCGAGCGGCCGGTCGTCTTCCTCTTCCCCGGCCTTGGCGAGCAGTACGTGGGCATGGCGCGCGGCCTGTACCGCGCCGAGCCCGCGTTCCGCGCCGAGCTGGACCGCTGCGCGGACGTGCTGCTGCCGCACCTGGGCGCCGACCTGCGCGAGGTGCTCTTCCCCGACGCGCCCGAGGCCCCGGCCGGCGGCGCGCCCGCCGGTGGCGGCATCGACCTGCGCGCCATGCTGGGGCGCATGAAGCAGCAGGGCGACGCGGCCACCCAGCGCCTCAACCGCACCGAGCTGGCGCAGCCCGCCGTCTTCGCGGTCGAGGTCGCGCTCGCGCGGCTCTGGCTGTCGTGGGGCGTGCGGCCGGTGGGGATGATCGGCCACTCGCTGGGCGAGTACGCCGCCGCCACCGTGGCCGGCGTGCTGCCGCTGGAGGGCGCGCTGGAGCTCGTCGCCCGCCGCGCGGCGATGATCGGCGAGCTGCCTGGCGGCGTGATGCTCGCCGTCCCGCTGTCGGAAGAAGATGCGCGGCCGCTGCTCTCCGGCGGCCTCGCCATCGGCGCCGTCAACGCGCCCTCGACCTGCGTCGTCTCCGGGCCGGAGGATGCGGTCGCCGCGATGGAGGCGAAGCTCGCGGAGATGCAGCTCGTCTCGCGCAGGCTCCCCACGACGCACGCCTTCCACTCGCCCATGATGGAGCCGGTGGCCCGCGCCTTCACCGAGATGGTGCGCGGGATGGAGCTGGGCGAGCCGTCGCTGCCCTTCGTCTCCAACGTCACCGGCACGTGGGTGACGGCGGACGAGGCGCGCGACCCCGGCTACTGGACGCGGCACCTCGTGGGCACCGTCCGCTTCGCCGACGGCGTGCGCGAGCTGGCGTCGGACCCGCGCCGCGTGTTCGTGGAGGTGGGGCCGGGGCAGACGCTGGGCGCCTTCGCGCGGCAGTCCGGCGCGTCGCAGCAGATCGTGCTGCCGTCGATCCGCCAGTCGTACAACAAGCAGCCCGACACCGCGTTCCTGCTGGGCTCGCTGGGCCGCCTGTGGCTCGCCGGCGTCCCCGTCGCCTGGGACGGCCTGTACCCCGGCACGCCGCCGACCCCCGCCGACCTCTCCGCCGTCTTCGCGGACTGACCGGCGCCGGTTTGGCAGATCGGGGAAACACTTCTGCCGCACCTCCGTCCGCCAACCACGACGGTGATGCGGCAGCAGCCCGCGCAGGCGGGCTTCGCGCCGTTGTAGCCCGCGGCTTTAGCCGCCTGGGCGATGCGACCCGCGACGGTTCTCCGGAACCGCGACGATGCTGATCCGCGATGCCTTCGCGCATCTCCGGAATCGCACGATGTGTGGACGATGCGACCCGCGACGATTCTCGGGACGGCGCGGATGCCCCCGGCGCACTCGCCGCAACGTCGGGGAACACGGCGATGTCAGCCGATTCATCCGCCGCGACATCTCCGGAAACCGGTTCGATGTACCGGCCGGCGGGTCGGCCGTGCATCTACAGAACGCGCTGCGGTAGATGTGCATCCGCCGCCCATCTTCGGAACCGGTCGGCCGAGGCTGTTGGAGAACTGGTGATGCGACGGAAGCCATCGCCTGGACCACATCTCCCGAAACGCAGGTCCCGCGGCCTTACGCCGCCTGAACACTTCGAATCTACGAGAGCCAAACCGATGCAGATCAAGACCGTAGGCGTCGTCGGCGCCGGGGTGATGGGCGTGGGCGTCGCGCAGGACCTGGCGCAGACCGGCCACCGCGCGATCCTGCTGGACGTGAGCCAGGAGATCCTGGACCGCGCGCGCGGCGAGATCGAGAAGGCCGTGCGCTTCCACGGCTTCTTCGCCAAGCAGAAGGGCGGCCCCAGCCAGGCCGAGGTGATGTCGCGCATCACCTTCACCACCGACTACGCGCCCTTCGCCGAGGCCGACTTCGTGATCGAGAACGCCACGGAGAAGGAGCCCATCAAGAAGACCATCTACCCCGTGCTGGACGAGGTCTGCCCGCCGCACGCCTGCTTCGCGGCCAACACCTCGTGCATCTCCATCACCCGCATCGGGTCGTGGACCGAGCGGCCGGAGAAGGTGCTGGGGATGCACTTCATGAACCCGGTGCCGCTCAAGCCGGTGGTGGAGACCATCCGCGGCCACTTCACCACGCAGGAGACGATCGACACCGCGCTGGGCATGCTCAAGCAGATGAACAAGGAGGGCATCGTCGTCAACGACCTGCCCGGCTTCGTGAGCAACCGCGTGCTGATGATCACCATCAACGAGGCGGCGTGGGAGGTGATGGACGGCGTGGCGAGCGCGGCCGACATCGACCGCATCTTCGTGACCTGCTTCGGGCACAAGATGGGGCCGCTGGCCACGGGCGACCTGATCGGGCTGGACACCATCCTGTACTCGCTGGAAGTGCTGTACGAGAGCTACAACGACTCCAAGTTCCGCCCCTGCCCGCTGCTTCGGAAGATGGTTGACGCCGGCCTGCACGGCCGGAAGAGCGGCCAGGGCTTCTTCGACTACTCCGCCCAAGGCGTGACGGCGCCGGCGGGTAAGGTGGCGGTGGGGGTTTAGCGGGCTGAAGCTGGCCCTCACCCGGCTCGTAAAACTCGCCTGCCCTCCCCCACAAGTGGGGGAAGGCACGGTCGTTAGCGTGGCTGGAGATGGGTAGGGGTCGAGGTTTCCTCTGCGCTGCTGACACGCTTGCGACTCGCGCTGCGCGCTGCGGGAGGGTGGGTCGAGTGACACCGGCGCAGCCTGCGAGGACTCTCGTCCGCAGGACGACCGCAGTTCATAGCCGGGGGTTTCATACCCCCGGCGCGTCCGCGTAGATGCGCGACGATGGTCCGGCAGCTGCCCGCGCAGGCGGGCTTCGCGCCGGTGTAGCCCGCGGCTTTAGCCGCCAGGGCGATGCCGCTGGCGACGCAACCCTCGCCTCGCGAAGTCTGCCGTTCGCTGTTCGCCGTCGCCCCCCCAGCTGTTGTTGCTGCGGGTTCAACCGCTTCACCACCATCACCAACTCGATCCAGCCGATGCAACCCACCGCGCAGTCCCCAGCCGTCCTCGACGGGCCCGCAGACGCCGAGCCCGGCCTCCGCATGGGGCTGAGCGCGGCGCAGGAGGCGGCGCGGGCGGAGTTCGCCGCGTTCGTCGACCGCGAGATCGCGCCGTTCGCGGGCGAGTGGGACCGCGCGTCCGCCACCCCGCCCGAAGTGGTCCGCAAGGTCGCCGAGGCGGGCTACCTCGGCGCGCTGCTGCCGGAGTCCGTGGGCGGCGCGGGAATGGACGCGGTCACGTTCACGCTGCTCAACGAGGAGCTGGGCCGCGG
The DNA here is from genome assembly GCA_035696245.1 of Longimicrobiaceae bacterium. Classification (NCBI taxonomy): domain Bacteria; kingdom Pseudomonadati; phylum Gemmatimonadota; class Longimicrobiia; order Longimicrobiales; family Longimicrobiaceae; species Longimicrobiaceae bacterium. The sequence goes on from DASRQW010000173.1 coordinate 16,575, forward strand.
CTGCTCGTCCATCCGCTCGCTGCTCACGGTGCACAGCATGTGCTCCGCCGCGGTGCTGAAGTGGGGCTCGCGCGACCTCAAGGAGCGCTGGCTGGGCCCGCTCGCGCGCGGCGAGGTGATCGGCTGCTTCGGGCTCAGCGAGCCGGACGTGGGCAGCGACGCATCTGCCGTGGAGACCACGGCCACGCTGGACGGCGACGAGTACGTGCTGAACGGCCGGAAGAAGTGGACGACGTACGGCCAGATCGGCGGCCTGTACCTCATCTTCGCCAAGAGCGACGGCAAGCCGGTCGCCTTCGTGGTCGAGCGCGACGCCCCGGGCTTCAGCGTCACGCCGCTGCACGGCATCACCGGCACGCGCGCGTCCATGCTGGCCGAGCTGCACATGGACGATTGCCGCGTGCCCAAGGCGAACCGCCTGGCCGGCCCCGGCTTCGGCCTGGCGGTCGCCATCGCCACGCTGGAAGTCGGCCGCCTGAGCGTGGCCGCGGGCAGCGTAGGCATCGTGCGCGCGTGCCTGGACGCGTCGCTGGCGTACGCGAGCCAGCGGCGGCAGTTCGGCGTGCCCATCAAGGACCACCAGCTCGTGCAGCGCATGGTCACCGACATCGCCACCGAGTGGCGTGCCGCACGCCTGCTCTGCCTGCGCGCCGCCTGGCTGCGCGACCAGGGCGACCCCGGCGCGGCCGCGGAGATCTTCGTCGCCAAGTACTTCTCCAGCACCGCGGCCACACGCGCCGCGCTCAGCGCCGTGCAGATCCACGGCGCCAACGGTTGCACCGAGGACTACCCGGTGGAGCGCTACCTCCGCGACTCCCGCGTCATGGAGATCATCGAGGGCAGCACGCAGATCCAGCAGACCACCATCGGCACGCAGGAGTTCCAGGCCTTCGCCCAGGGCCGCGGGTAGACACGCCTGGAGCGCCCGGCCTCGGACCGCCGGGCACGATCGTCGGTAGAGCGGCCCCGCAGGTGAACCTCTGTCGAAAGGCGGGCACCATGGCGAAGCTGAAGCTCCAGATCGAAGACCTGTACGTCGACTCGTTCCATACGGGGCCGGACATGCTCCGCCGGGGAACGGTTCACGGTGGAAGCGACGTGTTCGACATGTATGTCAGTCACGCCTGGCCGCCCATCGAAAGCCGCGTCCGCTCGTGCAATGCCACGGAATGCGACGCGACCTGCATCCGCTCGTGCGAGGGCTCGTGCGCCACGTGCGAAGGCACCTGCTACGATCCCACGTGCGGGCCGTCGTCACCGCACGTCTGCTGCTGAGGCGGCGGACTTCCGGCGCGACGCGGTCGATCCGGCGAGCCTTCGATATCTTCATCCCGCCGCCGCGCCAACGCTCGGCGGCGGTCTCCGTCCCACCCGCACCGCGGGCCAACCCGGCAGTGGAATGAACAGAAGCGCGCTGAACTCGTGGGTCACCTTTCCGCGCCCCAACCCCCAGGCGCGGCTGCGGCTGTTCTGCTTCCCGTACGCGGGCGGCGGCGCCTCGGTCTTCTTCGGCTGGCCCGCGCTGCTGCCGCCGGACGTGGAGGTGTGCGCTGTGCAGCCGCCCGGCCGCGAAGGCCGCCTGGTGGAGAAGCCGTACAGCGACATGCTGGAGCTGGTGGAGCGCATGGGGCCCGAGCTTCTGCCGTACATGGACAAGCCGTTCGCCTTCGCCGGCCACAGCAACGGCGCGGTGATGGCCTTCGAGCTCACCCGCAAGCTGCGCCGCGAAGGCCGCACGCTGCCGCTGCACCTGTTCGTCACGGGCCGGCCGGCGCCGCAGCTCCCGAATCGCCATCCGCCCATCCACGACCTTCCCGAGCCGCGGTTCATCGAGGAGCTTCGGCGCCTGCAGGGCACGCCCGAAGAGGTCCTGCAGAACCGCGAGATCATGGAGTTGATCACCCCCCTGCTCCGCGCGGACTTCTCGCTGGCGGAGACGTACAAGTACAGCCCGGAGCCGGCGCTGGACGTGCCGCTTTCGGCCTACGGCGGCATCGGCGACGCGGACGTGCGCCCGGACGAGGTGGAGCCCTGGGGCGAGCAGACCGGCGCGGCGTTCACCTTCCGCACCTTCCCTGGCGACCATTTCTTCATCAACACCCAGCGGCAGATGGTGCTGGAGCAGATGTCGGCCGAGCTGCGCGGCGTCACTGCCCGGCTGGCACGCGGTGCCGCGGCGCATGGCTTCTGAGCACGGCTGGGACGGCGCGCCGGCGGACCTGGCTCTCGCCGGCGGCGACGTCCACGTCTGGCGCGCCTCGCTGGAGCCGCCCGCGCCCGAGCTGGCGCGCCTCGCCGCCACGCTCGCGGAAGACGAGCAGGTGCGGGCGGCGCGGTTCCGCTTCCCCGTGCACCGCGACCGCTACGTCGCCGGCCGCGGCATCCTGCGCGTGCTCCTGGGCCGCTACCTGGGCATCCGCCCGCGCGAGGTGCGCCTGACGTACACCGCGCACGGAAAGCCCGCCCTGGCCGATCAAGGCGGGGCGGGCGGGCTGTGCTTCAACGTGTCCAACACCGAGGCGCTGGGGCTCTACGCCTTCGCGCGCGGGCGCCACCTGGGCGTGGACGTGGAGCACGTGCGCCCCATGCCCGACGGCGTCGCAATCGCCCGCCGCTTCTTCTCCGCGCCGGAGAACGAGGTCTTCGCCGCGCTGCCTGAAGAAGGGCGCGAGCTGGCGTTCTTCACCTGCTGGACGCGCAAGGAAGCGTACATCAAGGCCGTCGGCGAGGGCCTGTCGATGCCGCTGGACCGCTTCGACGTCACCCTCGTCCCCGGCGACCCCGCGCGCCTCCTCGCCACGCGCCCGGATGCGTCGGAGGCCGCCCGCTGGGTACTCCACGAGCTGCACCCCGGCGCCGGGTTCGTCGGCGCTCTCATGGTGGAGGGCAGCGGCTGCGCCATCTCCTGCTACGACTGGCCGGGAGATGCGCTCACGTCCGCATCCCCCGCGTTCGAGAACGCCGCACGCTGACGCCGCATCGGCTGTACGGCAGGCGGTAGATGCACGGCTCTACATCTCCTTGTCGAATTGGGAGATGTGCGGAAGCCGGGATTTTCGGTAGATGCGCGGAATTCCGCTTTCCGACCGCGCAGCTCATCGCGCGCGGACGTGGAACGGAAGTTGACGTGCCTTGGAAGGCTGTAGCGGAGGCTCGGTAGATGCGCGGCGTGTGGCGACGGACGTCAGGAACCGACGCGCTGGCCTCGGCGGCGCTCCTTGCCCCACATGCGCAGGTCGGTGAGCTCTTCCAGGAACGTCCGCGACGCCCGGACGAACGCACCTTCCCGCCGTAACGTAGTGGGGATGGTGCCCAGGAAGTCCTGCATCGCCCGCCGCAGGCTGCTGTCGGACGCATAGCTGCACGCGTAGGCCACGCTCAGCACCGTCCGCCCCGGGTCGTCCAGCAGCGACGCGGCCTGGAGGATGCGCATCCACGCCATCAGCCTGCGGGGCGGGGGAAGGCCGGCGCGCTCGGCCCAGCGCAGCACCGTGCGCTCGGAGAGGTGGAGGGCGCGCGCCAGGTCCTTGCCGCGCCCGCCCATGGAGACGACCTCGGCCGCCGTCATCAGCAGCATGCGCGCCTTGCCCGAGGTGGACGGCGGGAGCGAGCGCTCCAGCAGGTTCTGCAGGGGCCGGCCCTGCGCCGCCCGCAGCCGCCGTGCGATCGACTCGGAGGTGTCGTCCTCCTCGAGCGAGATGATGTCGGTCACGCCCCACTCGCCCAGCGTGCGCAGGTCGTGCGACCGGCCGGGGCGGATCTGGAGGGCGGCGAGCACGGTGGCGGAGGGGAACTCCCAGAGCAGGGCGCGCAGCTCGGGCGAGAGCTGCCCGTCGCGGTGCGTGCCCTCGTACGGGTCCACGATCAGGAGGGCGGCGGGGGGCGCGTCGGTGACCGCCTGGCGCAGCGCTTCCCACCCCGGAACGAAGCGGCAGCGGTAGGCTTTTCCGCCCACCCGCCTGACCCGCTCCCGAAACGGCGCGTTTTGGTGCAGCACATAGAGCGGACGGGGAACTGCGGGCATGACGTGTCTGGAATTATATGGCTACTGCGCGACTGAGAATGGGCGCGAAGCGTCCTTCGCGTGTACGTTTACGTCATCACCTCAGGCAACTTCTGTTGCCGAACCGCACGGACCTCCCCCACATCACCCGGAAAATCGGAATGAAACTCGCCCGGACCTTCCTGGCCGCCCTGGCCGTCACCGCCCTCGCCGCCTGTAGCTCGGACCCGGTGGGCGTCGCGGACCGCCAGCCCCGCACTCCCGCGCACCGTGACATCACCCCGAGCGATCCGGGCGTGGACCCGAACGCGGGCCTCACGGACGGCGGAACCGGGCTGACCAACTGCGTGACGCTCGAAGTCGTGGTGAACGGCGTGCTCACCGCCACCGTCACCTGTGACGGCCGCGGCCCCCAGATCGGCACCGGGACCTGAGCTGGCCCATCCCAGCGCCGTAGATCCCCCGCCTCGCGCATATGGCCGAGGCGGGGGATCTTCGCATCTGGGCCCGCGTTCTCCTCCGCGAAGGGAAAGCGCAGGCAGCCGGATGATACCGAGCCGCAGAGCTCCGTTCCGGAGATGAACCGCAACCGCCAGAATCGGTGAGGTCTGCCGCCACGCGGTTCCGGAGCGATGCTCGGCGCTGCGGTATGAAAGACGAACTACCCGCCGGGCACCAGATGCCCGGCGGGTAGTCGTTCTCGGTCTTCAGGCCGCGACCGCCGCCTCGAGCGAGCGCACCATCTCGCCGGCCAGCCAGTCGGCCGCCTGCGCGCCGCTGCTCGGCTGCCGCTGCGAAGCCACCGCCGCCTGCGAGCTGCGGCCGCTCTGCACGTGCTCCAGGAGCGCTTCCGCGCCCATGCGGTACTTGGCCTCGCCGCGCTCCTTGGCCACCCGCAGCGCCTGCTGCGCGGCCTGCTCGGCGCGGTCCCACTCGCCCAGGCTGGCCGCGCCCTGGCCCAGCTCGAGCAGCGCGCCGGCCTGCACAGTGATGGTGTCGGGGTCCTTGGCCATGCGCGTCACCTCGACCCACGACTTGCGGAAGAGATCGCGCTGGCCCGTGCCGCCGGCGGCGCGGGCGATGTGCGACAGCACCGTCATGCGCAGCGGCGGCGTGGCGAAGTGAGGCAGCAGCGCCTCGAACACCGGGATCACCCGCGCGAAGTCGCCCTGGTCCATCCAGAAGTACGCCACGTCGTGCGCCAGCGTGGGCAGCAGGTCGTGCTGCGGGCCGTACGCCTTGAACGCCTGCTTGGCGTACTGCTCCGCCTGGTCGTTGCGGCCCGTCTCGGTCGCGATGATGAACAGCTCGTGCAGCGCCTTGCCCTGCACGTGCCGCAGGCCCTTGCGGCGGGCGGCGCGCAGCGCCTTCACGTGCATGCGCTGGGCGGCGGGCAGGTTGCCGCGCTCGCGCAGCATGTTGCCCAGCGAGATGTAGGCCTGCGAGTACGACGTCCAGTCGCCACTCTGGCGGCCGATCATCACCGCGTGGCGGAACCAGGTCTCGGCGCGGGGAGCCTCGCCGCGGCGGCGGGCCAGCTTGCCCACCGCGTACGCGAACGCCGCGTTCATGGGCGCCGAGAGCGCCGCCGCCTGCCGGAAGGCGAGCGCGGTCGCCTGCGCGCCCTCGCGGTCGGCCCACGTGCCGATGGCGGCGCAGGCTTCGGCCACGGCCTCGCCGTGCCCGGCGCCCGGCGAGCCGATCATGCGGCCCACGGTGACCAGCGAGTCCACGATCTGCGCGGGCACCTGCGCCTCGAGCAGCTCGGCCAGGCGCTTACGGCCCGCCTCGGGCGAGAACATCTTCCCGCGCTCCTCGGGCTCGGACGAGGCCCACAGCATCACGTTGCGGTACGACTGCCAGAGCAGTATCCCCGCGTCGCCGCCGACCTCGCGGAGGATGTCCATGCCCTCCAGCGTCTCGGAGCCGCGCGTGAGCGGGGGCGGTGTGCGCCACCGGCGGGGTGCGCGTGCGGGCGGAGCCTTGGGGCGGGGGGCTTTCATCGAGTTGCTCCTTGCAAGATGTCGGGAAAGTGTCCCGATCGTAGAAGTCATATTGTATACTATATGCAGGGAGGGGCGTAAACGCCACATTTTCCTGCAAACACCCGGTGACTCCGGGTGCCGACCGGTTGTGCCCAAGTGAACGGCGGGACGGGTCGCCGCCCCGTGGCGGCCGCATGCCGGTGCCTGGTGTCCACTGGATACACTAATGCCGTGGGGTTGTTTCCGGAAGCGGACGCTTTTCGTCCACCTCCGGCGGTGCGGTAGTTTGCACATCCCGCGCCGCCGTGTAGCGTATGTCCAACTTTCCACCACGCCTGTCCACCGTCGCGTAGCCGCCGTGCTCCAGCGCGCCGAAAAGGATCTCCTCTCCCATAGGCCGCAGCACCTCTTCCTGCACCAGGCGGGCAAGGGGCCGTGCACCGTTCTTCGGGTCCAGCCCGCCTTGGGCCAGCCACGCGCGGGCGGCCGGGGTCACCTCCAGCTCCACTCCCTTGGCGGCCAAACGGACGGCGAGCGCCGCTACCGTCCGGTCCACGATGCGCTCCATCACGGCCAAGGTGAGTGGTGCGAAGGGGATGCGCGCGTCCAGCCGGTTGCGGAACTCGGGCGAGAAGGTCTTCTCGTACGCCCGCTCGTCCTCGCCGCCCGCTTCTCCGCCTCCAAAACCCGCGCGGCGGCGCGCCATCTCCTCGGCGCCCACGTTGCTGGTCATCACCAGGACGACGTTGCGGAAGTCGGCCTGCTTGCCGTTGGCGTCCGTGAGACGGCCGTAGTCCATCACCTGCAGCAGGACGTTGAAGACGTCGGGGTGCGCCTTCTCGATCTCGTCCAGCAGCAGCACGGCGTGGGGGGTGCGCGCCACCGCGTCGGTGAGCAGGCCCGCCTGCTCGAAGCCCACGTAGCCCGGCGGCGCCCCGATGAGGCGCGAGACGGTGTGGCTCTCCATGTACTCGCTCATGTCGAAGCGGATGAGCGTGATGCCCATCGCCTCGGCCAGGCTGCGCGCGACCTCGGTCTTGCCTACGCCGGTGGGGCCGGTGAAGAGGAACGAGCCCACCGGCTTCTCCGGGTCGCGCAGCCCGGCGCGGGAGAGCTTGATCGCCGAGACCACCCGCTCCACCGCGGCGTCCTGCCCGAAGACGCGCCGCTTCAGCTCCGCCTCCAGCCCGCGGAGCCTTTCACGGTCACTTCCCGCCACCGTCTTTGGCGGGATCCGTGCCATGGTCGCGAGGATGCGCTCGACCGTCTGCTCGTCCACCTCCGGCGGCTCGGCGGCGCCCACTGAGCGCAGGCGGACTTCCGCGCCGGCCTCGTCCAGCAGGTCGATCGCCTTGTCGGGGAGCCGTTTCTCGTGCAGATGGCGGGCGGCGAGCTCGGCGGCCGCGCGGATGGCGCCTTCGGTGTAGCGTACGCCGTGGAACGCCTCGTACCGGGGCCGCAGCCCGTCCAGAATGCGCACGGTGTCCGGAATCGAGGCTTCGGGCACCTCCACCTTCTGGAAGCGGCGGGCGAGCGCGCGGTCCTTCTCGAAGTGCGACCGGAGCTCCTCCCACGTGGTCGATCCGATGCAGCGCAAGCCCGCAGCGAGCGCCGGCTTGAGGAGATTGGAGGCGTCCACGCTGCCGCCGCTGGTGGTGCCGGCGCCCACGAGGGTGTGGATCTCGTCCACGAAGAGGATGGCGTGGGGGTGGGCGGCGAGCTCGGCCAGCACGGCCTTCAGGCGCTCCTCGAAGTCGCCGCGGTACCGCGTGCCCGCCAGCAGCGCGCCAAGATCGAGCGCGAAGATCTCCGCATCCCGCAACGGTTCGGGCACTTCGCCCGCGTGGATCCGGAGGGCCAGCCCTTCCACCAGCGCGGTCTTGCCCACACCCGGGTCGCCCACGAAGAGCGGGTTGTTCTTGCGGCGCCGCGCCAGCACGTGCACGGCCCGGGCGATCTCCGCCTCACGGCCGATCAGCGGGTCCACGCGCCCCGCGGCGGCCATCTCGTTGAGCGACACGGCGAAACGGGCCAGCGCGCTGTCTCCGTCCGCCACGTCCGGCTGGTCGTCGTCCGCGTGCACGCGCGGGGGGCGAGGAGCGTCGGCGGCGGCGTGGGCGGTGCCGTGGGAGATGTAGCGCAGCACGGCCAGGCGGCTCATCCCCTGCTCCTCCATGAAGTGCACCGCGAACGCGTCGGCCTCGCCCCACAGAGACGCCAGGACGTGGGCGCCCGTCACCTCGTCCTTCCCGGAGCGGAGCACGTGCAGCGCGGCCTCGTGCACCACCCGGCGGAAGGCCAGCGTCGGCGAGGCTTCATCGACCGCGTGCGATGCGGGCGGCACCTCGTCGCGGAGGAAGCGGTCCAAGCGCGCCCGCAGAGCCTCGGGGTCGCCGCCGGCGCCGCGCACGGCCTGGAGCGCGGCGTCGTCGTGAAGAAGAGCGAAGAGCAGGTGCTCCAGCCCGGCCAGACGGTGGCCGCGGCGTGCGGCTTCCATGACGGCCAGCCGCAGGGTGATCTCCAGGTCCGGGCGCACTGCGGGGGTGGACATGCGGCTATTCGGGCTCGGTCGTGACCAGCAGGGGGTAGCCCTGCGCCTGCGCGGCCTCGGTGGCCTCGGCGGCCAGGGTCTCGGCCACGTCGCGCGTGTAGGTGCCCGCCACGCCGGTGCCTGCGTGGTGCACCTCCAGCATCACGCGCATGGCCTCGGTCTCGGTCTTCCCGAAGACGGTGACCAGCACGTCGACCACGAACTCCATGGTCGTGTAGTCGTCGTTGTGCAGCACCACGTGGTGGCGGCGCGGGGTGCGGGCGGATGGCCGCTCGGCCACGTCCACGCCCTCCTGGCGCTCGGTCTCGCGCTCGCGGCTCACGCGCCTGCGGGGGCTGCGGGCGTCTTCGGGCGCCGGACCTTATTGCGGGGCACGGCCTGGGGAAAGCACGGGGGATGCGGTGCGGGCGGCAAGGCCCGCGTGTGCGGAGTTGTTCCACGCAGATTGGCCGCGTCTCCGCCGGAGCGCAAGGGCCTTGGTGCATCACCAGCCCTTCGAAGCCGATTCGTTGGACGTCCGCACATCTTCAACCCACCGTATTTCACTTTCGATGCGCGTCACGCCCGCCACGCATCCTCGCATCCGCGTCGAAGTCCCCGGACGACCGTCGTCCAGATGCGCGGGGGGACGACCGGATGGCCGGCGATCCGCATCCTCTGACGCAATGGACGGCCGGCAACGTCGTTTCCGCATCTACCGATCCCCATCTGCTCATCCAGCGGCTTGTCGTCGAGTACATCTACCGAGGCATCCCGCACGGGCGATGCTACGACCTGCATCTACCGACCTTCGATCTACCGGTCGTAAAGCCAAGCAGACACTGGGAGTATCGACTATCGGCCGAACCCGACCGGGACCCCTGGTACGGGCGTTGCTAACCCGGAAGATGGACCCGCCCTCGCCCGTCCGCGCCTTCTCCGAGCCGCGGGACGGCGGGGGCTACGAGCTTCGCCAGGAGACCGAATGCCCACCGGCGCACCCGCCGTGACGATCCCCGAAGACCGCACCCAGGAGCACTCGCGAATCGCGCACGAGCTGCGGGTGCAGCGGTTCCTGCAGCCCGACGACGTGACGTGCGGGCCCACCTGCCTTCGCAAGGTCTACGACTTCTACGGGCTGGAGCTGGAGCTGGGCGAGGTGATGGGCGAGATCGAGCGCAACGAGGACGGCGGCACGCTGGCCGTCTACCTCGGCATCGCGGCGTGCAAGCGCGGCTTCCAGTCGCGCATCTACTCGTACGACCTGCGCATCTTCGACCCCACGTGGTTCGCCCTGCCGCGCGAGGCGCTCACCGAGAAGGTGCGCGCCCGCTTGCCGTTCCTGCGCACCGAGAAGGCGGGAGATGCGGCGCGGGCGTACCTGCGGTTCCTGGAGATGGGCGGCCAGATGGCCTTCGACGAGCTGACGCCGGGGCTGCTCAAGTCGATCCTGGACCGCGACCACCCCATCCTGGCCGGACTCTCCGCCACGTACCTGTACCGCATGATGCGCGAGCGGCACGACGAGCGCGACGACACGCTGGTGGACGACGACGTGCGCGGCAGCCCCACGGGGCACTTCGTGGTGATCACCGGCTACGAGCACTGGGGCCGCGCGTTCTCGCTGCGCGACCCGTCGGAGCACGTGCCGGTGGCCGAGCACGGGCGAGTGGTGGTGGATGCGCAGCGGCTCATCAACGCCATCCTGCTGGGCGACCTGACGTACGACGCGGTGCTGCTGGAGGTGTGGCGCGCTGACGGCTACGGCGGGCCGGAGGTGACGCGCGGCGCCTTCGCGGCCGGTGGCGAGGGGGCCGCGTGAGCCGACGCCGCGTGCTGGTGGTGGTGTCGGACCCGGCGGACGCGAGCGGCCTGCCGGGCGAGAGCGTCGTCCCGGCCGACCAGTATCTGGAAGGCGGCGCCGAGCTGGCAGACGGGCGCTGCGTGGTGGTGAACCTGTGCCGCTCGTTCCGCTACGGCAGCAAGGGCTACTACGTCTCCCTGCTGGCCGACGCGCGCGGCCAGCAGGTGATCCCGTCGGTCGAGACGAGCGAGGGGCTGGCGGAACCGTACGGGCGCTTCCGCGCGCTCCAGGAGGCGGGGGTCGCCACCATCGACGCGGCGGAGATGAACGTGCGCCGCCGCGCCCTGGGCTTCCCGGCCGACGCGGAGGCGGAACCAGTGCTGGAGGAAGATGCGGAGCCGCCGCGCGCCTTCCCGCCCCCGCTGGCCCGCGACCCCGCCGCGCCCCAGGGTTGCCGGCCCGCACGCGAGGGCGAGTACGTGGAGACGCTGGTGTACATGGGCACGTGCGACGACGCGCGCTTCCGCCTGCCCGCGCTGGCCGTCTTCCGCGAGTGGCCCGCCCCCGTCCTGCGCCTCCAGCTGCTGCACGAGGGCGACGAGTGGAAGGTGACGCAGGTCGCGGCCGTCCCTCCGCACCACCTGGACGCGGACGGGCGCGCCCGGCTTGCCCACGCGCTCACAAACGAGCAGCGCGTGCTTCGCCGCGGCCGCGCCGCGCCGCGCGAGACGGTGCGGGCCTCTATCGCCGTCCTGGTCGACCCCGCGGACCCGTTCAGCCCCTCGAGCCCCGAGACGATCGACCGGCTGGCGCGGGTGGCGGCGCGGCGGAACGTGCACGTGCACCGCATCTCCGCGGCCGACCTGCGCAAGCTGCCGGAATACGACGCGCTGTTCATCCGCGTGCTCACCGGCGTGAGCCTGCCCGCCTTCCAGTTCGCGCTGCGGGCCGAGGCGCTGGACATGCCCGTGGTGGACGACAGCCAGTCCATCATCCGCTGCGGCAACAAGGTGTTCCTGGAAGAGCTGCTGCGCCGCGGCGGCATCCCCACGCCGCGGACCCGCATCGCCACCGCGGCGACGCCGTGGGAGCAGGTGGCGGAGCTGGGCCTCCCGCTCGTCATCAAGCTCCCCGACGGCTCGTTCTCGTCGGCCGTGCACAAGGTGGCGTCGCGCCAGGATTACGAGGCGCGGGCGCGGGAGATGTTCCGCCGCTCGCCGCTCATCATCGCCCAGGAGTGGCTGCCCACGGAGTTCGACTGGCGGGTGACCGTTCTGGGCGGGAAGCTGCTCTTCGCCGCACGCTACTACATGGCGCGCGGCCACTGGCAGATCCGCAGCGAGGTGCAGGGCACGGAGCGCTACGGCCGCGTGGTCGCCGTGCCGCGCGAGAGCGCGCCCCGCGACGTGGTGGAGGTGGCGCTTCGGGCGGCCGGGCTCATCGGCGGCGGGCTCTACGGGGTCGATTTGAAGGAGACGCCCGACGGGCCGGTGGTGATCGAGATCAACGACAACCCCAACCTGGACGTGGGCTACGAGGACGGGGCCGACGGGAACGCCATCTACGAGGACCTGGTGGAGCACTTCGTGAGCCGCATCGAGGAGGGCGCCCCGGCGCGCAACGGCGCGGGGGAGCCGCCCACGTCCGCGGCCGAGACGCTGGCGAGCATCCGCCGCCCCATCCGCGTCCGCTCGTCGTCATCCACCGACCGCGCCTACAAGCCGTTCGAGGTGGCGGGGCTGGAGATGGAGTATCCGACCGTGGACCGCGACCTCAACGTGGTCTCGCTGGTCGAGCCGGCATTCCGGATACTCGCCGGGCGAGGGACGAGCGACGTGGACCTGGGCGCGGTGGGCTTCAGCAACGAGATCGCCGACCACGTGTTCGAGGTGAAGACGCTCCAGCCGGTCAAATCGTTGCGCGACGCGGAGGAGGCGATGGCCGAGGGCATCGGCCGCTTCAGCGCCGTCCTCCGCGACGAGTTCGACGCCCGGCTGATGCCTACGGGCATGCATCCCTGGTTCGATCCGAAGAAAGGGCGGCTGTGGACCCGCTCCGGGCTGCGCGTCTACACCACCTACGCGCGGCTCTTCGATCTGCGCACGCACGGGTGGATGAACGTGCACGCCACCCACCTGAACCTCCCGTTCGGCAGCGAGCGGGAGACGGTGGCGATGCACACGGCTGCAGCGCTGCTGATCCCCTATCTCCCCGCCCTCGCCGCCAGCTCGCCCATGTTCGATGGCGAGCTGCAGCCCTCGGTGGATGGCCGGCTGGCGTTCATCCTGGAGCACCAGGCGCGCATCCCCGAGAGCTGCGGCGACATCGTGCCGGAGTACGTGGAGAGCTTCGGAGACTACCGGCGCCGCATCTTCGCGCCCATGTACGCGGCGCTGGACCGGCTGCCGGACACGGGCGCCATCCGCCACGAGTTCTTCAACACGCGCGGGGCCATCCTCCGCTTCGCTCGGCAGGCGATGGAGATCCGCGTGCTGGACACGCAGGAGTGCGTGAAGATGGACGTGGCCGTGGGCGTCTTCGTCCGCTCCGCGCTGAAGCACCTCACGCAGCGCGTGCTGGACGGGAAGATCGCCATTCCCCCGCACGAAGTGCTGGTCGAAGACTTCCGCTCGTCCATCCGCGACGGCAGCGCCGCGTCGGTCCTCGCGCCCCACGTCGTCGGAGCCAGCGCGGGCGGGCAGGTGCCCGTGCGAGAGGTGCTGCACGCGCTGCTCGCGGGCGCGCGCAAGTCCGTCCGCCGCGACGAGGCGTCGTACCTGGACCTCGTCGCGCGCATGATCGACACGGGCACGCTCTCGGAGCGCATCCGCGCCGCGCTCCATCCCTTCGCCGACGCCGAGGACGAGGAGTTCACCGAAGCCGCCCGGCGCATCTACATCGAGCTGATGGACTGCCTGGAAGCCAACGAGCCCTGGGCCCGGCGGGGATTGTAGATCGCCGCTCCTGCACAACGGCTGAGCGTGAGGAACGCCCGGCTATGAACTGCGGTCATCCGGCGACGAGGTGTCGGATTCACCCGCTTACGCGAATCGATCCAACACCCCGTAGACACGAAAGCCCTCCCGACGCGTTGTCGGGGAGGGCTTTCGTGGTCTGCATCCGCGCATCAAGTCGCCGCGGGCGCTTTCTCGATCTCATCGCCGTTGGGGAGGATGGGGCGCTTGTTCTTGAGGTTGAAGCCGTAGCCTTCGGGAAGGACGTGGATGGTGGAGTCCGTGATGGCCAGCGTGGCGTCGTCGCCCACATTGGGCGCGTTGGTGTGCGTGACGCGGCCGTTAAAGACCATCACGGCGCCCGCGCCGATCACGGTGAACCGGTCGCCCGGCACGCAGTCGACGGCCGTGTTCTCGTCGATTCCGATGCCCAGCACTTGCGGGTTCTGCGCGAAGATGGTGAGCAGGCGGCTCACGCGGCCGCGCTGGTTGAAGTGCGTGTCCACCACCGTGTCGCGCCAGTAGCCCAGCCCCGGCGCCAGGTCCACGTCTCCCCGCCGCACCGTCCCCTCGTTCTTCCCCCCGATGAGCATGACGCTGCTCATGGCCGCCGCCCCCGCGCTGGTGCCTGCCACCACCAGCCCGTCGCCGTACAGCCGCTGGCGGATGTGCTCGCACATCGCGCTGCCGGCCATGAGAGCGGTGAGCCGGAGCTGGTCGCCGCCGGTGAAGAACACCGCCGTGGCACGCTCCACCGCGTCCACGATCTCCTGGGTGTTGGCCTGGTTGCGGTCGGTGATGGGGGCCCCGATCACCTCCGCCACGCCGATCTTCTCGAACAGCGCGCCGTAGGTGTCCACCTTCTCCTCGGGGCTCTCGGAAGGAGCAGAGCAGATGATGATGCGGGCGTTCTTGCCGCCGGCGATCTTAACCAGGTACGGCAGCACGTGCATGTCGTTCTCGTCGGGATCCTCCGCCCCCCCGATCACCAGCAGCCGCCCCGCCCGCCCCGTCTTCTTGTCGCCCATCTCTTCTCCGTTGGCTCGCATTGAGTCGTTTTCCCGCAGTCCAGGAGGCAGGGACGCCGCCGCCGGGAGCTCCGGCCAGGGCTTGTGCGTCCCCCGCGGTTCAGCCGACAGGGCCGGCGAACGGGTGCGCGGGCAGCCCGCGGGCTCCCGTGCGCAGGCGGAACAGGTCGCCCGCGTTCACGTGGCGCTCCAGCTCGTCCTGGCCCATGTCCACCGACGCGGTGGTCACGTACAGGTCCCGCAGCCCCGCGCCGCCGAACGCACAGCTCGTGGGAATGGGCACGGGTATGGAGATGCGCTCCCGCTCGCGCCCGTCCGGCCCGAAGCGGATCACGCAGCCTCCCTGCCACTGCGCCGACCACACGCAGCCTTCCTCGTCCACCGCCATCCCGTCGGGAAACGCGTCGCCGTCGTTCAGGTCCGCGAAGACCCGCCGGTTCGCGATCTCCCCGCGATCCATGTCGAAGTCGTAGGCGTAGATGATCTTCCGGGGCGAGTCCGCCAGGTAGAGCGTGCGGCCCTCGGGGCTCCACGCCGTCCCGTTGCAGACGCCGAATCCGCGTTCCACCGTCCGCACGCTCCCATCCGAATCGACGCGGAAGAGGCTCGCTCCGCCCTCCTCGTCAGGCGAGGTGGAGCCTACCCACAGGCGCCCCGCCGCGTCGCACTTGCCGTCGTTGAGCCGCTTCCGGCCTCCACCCGCGTCCAAGTCCGCGAACGGCTCCAGCGTTCCGGCCGCCGGGTCGAGCAGTGCCAGGCGGCTGCGCAGCGCCACGAGGACGCGCTCGCCCCGCGCCGGGATCACGCAGGCCGCAGTCTCGCTCACCTCCCAGTGGCGGTCCTCACCCGTCTCCGGGGTGAAGCGGTGGACCCGCTGGTTCAGCAGGTCCACCCACCACAGCACACCGTTCTCCGCGTCCCACGCGGGCCCCTCGCCCAGCCGGGCCCGCGCCTGGAGCACGTCCTCCACCTCCGCCCCGTCCCCCATCCCCGTCTTCTCCGTCACGCCGTCGTCCTCCCATCCTCCCCGCCGCCCGACCCGCTCCACTCGCTGCCTCGCGCGTGGAGCCTATCGTTCCGCCGTTGCCGCACCGCCGGCACGATCAGAGGTGCCGTCCTTCGTTCTCGCCGATCGTCGGGCGCGAGCCGGTGCCGCGGGTGCTGCCACGCGGCGCGTCGGCGCGGCGCGGCGAGCAGTCGATGTTGCGCATGGGCCGGAGCACCGGCTTCTCGCCGCGTTGCTGCGACTCGCGCATTCCGTTCCGTTCCGGGCTGGTGGGCGTGGGCATCGAGTCCTCCGGTTCGTTCCGTGTGGCCACCCGCGACGTGCGGGGTTCGCCGTGCCATTGAGCAGCACGCGTACCGCATGGCGTCACACGATTCGCCTCCGCGCATCTCTCCATACGCGCCCTGCGTGAGGTGTCGGGGAATCTCCCGACACGTCGTTCCATCTACCGCGAAACGCAAACGGGAGACGCACATGCGATCTCCCGAGGCGAATGGATGAAGTGCTTCCGAGCAGCGCGGGCGATGCGCGCATCGACATCTCCCGACAGATGCAGTTGCGGGAGATGCGCGGCGGTGGCGCGCTACGGCACCGGCTGCGACGTGCGGAGGATGGGGTACGCCGCGGCGCCCTTGAGCGCGTCGTCCAGCAGGTTCCAGTCGGCCAGGCCATCGTCCGAGCGCGGCTCCAGCAGCGTGAACGCCAGGCGGCCGAGTGGTTGATCTACCGGCACCACCAGCGTTCCCGCGGGCACGGTGCGCTGCGACTGCACGTACGCTCCGTAGATCGTACGCTCGCGGTGCCCCTGGAACGCGCGCTCCGGCACAGCGGTCGAGTCGATGCGGAACTCCTCCACCGGAAGCGTGACAGCTCGCGTCAGCCGCCGGAAGCGGATGCCGTGCGCCTCCAGCCGGTCGACGACGATGGAGAGCGAAGCGGGAACGAGGTACGCAGCCGGCGCGCGCTCCGTCTCCGTCGGCGCGAAGGTCCCGAACTCCGGCATCCGCTCGGGCCGGTGCACGTCCAGCCGGCGCAGCATGGGCTGGCCGGTGTACGGGTTCCGCAGCGTGTCCACCGCGCCCATCAGGATCTCCACCGGCGCCGCAGAGCGCTCGTGCGTTGCCCTCAGCGCCAGGCGCGACCCGACGACGGAGCGCCGGTCCGCCGCCTCGGTCGCGCGGCGAATCTCCGTGGCATGCGCGTGCGCCCAGTCCGCGATCTCCTCCACGAATCGCAGCGTCACGTCGATCCGCTGGTCGAACGGCAGGTACGCGTACGCCTCGCTCAGGATCGCGAAGCGGTTGCGCAGCCCCACGTAGTTGTTGCCGAAGCGCGGCCGGTGGTCGAAGGTGTACCAGCCGCGCCCCGCGCCCTCGTTCCCCTCCTCTTCCGACGGCACGTTGCCGTAGTAGTAGAAGTCCCACCCGTGCCCGCGCCGCAGGTCGGCGGTGATCGCCGGCAGCCACTCGCGCCGGAGGATGCGCACGATGGCGCTGGCGGTGTTGGGGTGCAGCGGCGGGGAGTAGGTGAGCTGGTACGCGTGGTAGCTGCCGTTGGTGGTGTGCAGGTCCACCGCCACGTGCGGGTCGTACTCGCGCAGCAGCAGCGCCAGCGAGCGCGCCTCGGGCGACTCCAGCTTCATGTGGTCGCGGTTCAGGTCCAGCCCCTGCGCGTTGGCGCGCGTGCCCATGCCGCCCACCGGCCCCCACTGGTGCGGCCGGTTGAGCAGCCCCACGCGCTCGTTCCCGTCCGCGTTGTAGATGGGTGCGATGAGCAGCACAAGCGAGTCCGCCCACGCCGCGTGCCGCCCCGCCGCCAGGTCGCGCAGCAGGACGAGCATCGCCTCCTTCCCCTCCACCTCGCCCGCGTGGATGTTGGCCTGAACGTAGATGCGCGTCTTCCCGCTCGCCATCACCGCCTGCGGGCTCGCGTCGCGCACGTTGCCGACGACGGCCAGCGGCAGCGGTCTTCCCTCCTGAGTGTAGCCGAACGTGGTGAGGTGGATGCGGCCCGGCGCGCGCCGCTGCACCTCGCGCATGAACGCCACCACCTCGTCGTAGCGGCTCGTCTCGCGGTACGCGCTCGCCTCCGCGCGCGTCCGCGGCACGTCCGTTTGCGCGCCCGCGGCGGATGCGGACGCACACGCGAGCGCCAGCGCAGCGGCGGCCGTCGAAACGCGATGGAGTCTGGTCATGGAGATCTGGGCGGTCGTCAACACATTCTGCGTCTCCAGCGAAAGTCCAGTTCCGGCACCGTCAGCACCTGCGTGGCGGGATCGAAGACGCACGCGCCCTCGAACAGGAACGCGCGCAGCTCCGGCATCTCGAACGCCAGCCGCGACACGCACACGCCGGCCACCACGTCCAGCCGGTCGTCGCTCTCCAGCGCCGCCAGCACGTCGGCGGTGCTCGGCCGGTCATCGTCCACCTTGTACGACGTGAGCACCAGCGCGCGGTCCACGCCGCACGCGTCCATCTCGCCCAGCAGCAGCGCGTGCCGCTCGGCCAGGCTGGCGGGCTCCTCGGCGGAGTACCGGTTCAGGTGCGTGTGGCAGTCTACGATCAAGGCGCTCGAGGTTTCGGGTTCGCCCACGCGGCGAGGCACGGAGCGTACCACCGGAGGGAGAGTTCCCGCCAATGGGAGGAGCAAGGACGTCCCGCGGCCAGTGATGGCCGCGGGTACACACGAGCGAATCCGGTTGAGCGATGACGGAGTTCGACAGCGCAGTCCGAACCGTGGCCGATACGCGTCAGACAGACGCACCGGTTCGGATGCATCGCTGCGCATCTCCCGAATCATCCCACTGTCCTCATCCGGATCACCGCGGATATCACCCGGCGGGCATCAAACGGGGCGCACCATCGGAAGGATCGCCGGACCACATCACCCGCGCGTGACGCGTCGCTGACTTCGTCGACGGAAATCCGAGTACGCGTCGGCGCCTGACGGACGCTGCGCAACGCGGCGGTCAGCGCATGGTGACGGTGATGCCGGCGGTGCCCTCGGCGACGAGGACGGCGGCGACGGAGCCGGGGCGAACGGCCACGCCCACGGGGCTCAGGGCGTCCACGCTGCCCCGCATGCGCACGGAGCGGCCGAGATCGCGGTTCAGCGCGCCGTCCACGTGCTCCCGCAGCTGGGCGACGCGCGGGGCGAGCGGGAAGCGCGCCGCCGCGACCATCTGCTCGCGCAGGCTGGGGTAGAGCAGCCACTTCGCGGCCGTCGCCAGCACGTCCTGCGTCTCCAGCGAGAAGTCCAGGTCCGGCACCGTCAGCACCTGCGTGGCGGGGTCGAAGACGGGCGTGCCCACGAAGTAGAGGGTGCCGCGCGCGTCGCCCCGCACGTCCACCGCCAGCACCAGCCGGCGGCCCTGCCCGGACAGGTGCGCCGCCGCGATCGTCACGCTCTGGCCGTGCGAGAACAGGCGCTTGCCCACGAGCTGGTCCGCCAGGATGCTGTCCGCCGCGGCATACGGGATGTCGGCCAGCAGCTGGATGCGAAAGCCGCGGCCGGGCGGCATGGGAATGCGCGGGGGAAGCGGCGTGGTGTCCGGCTCCGGGCGGTCGCCCACCACCACGCGCGGCATCATCACCAGCGCCACGTCGGCAGAGAGCGTGGTGCCGCTTCCCTGGGGCGCGGCGGCGCTGGCGGCGCGCGGGCGCAGGGTGAGCCAGACCCCGTCCGCCACGCGGATGGGCTGCTGGAGCGCGCGCCACACGCCGGCCACGCGGTCGTGGAGCTGCGCCGCCCGGCGGATGCGCTCGTCCACGCGCGGCGCGGCGCGTTCTAGCTCGGCCAGCACCTTGGCCTGCACGCGCTCGGTCACGTCCACACGCGCCGCAGCCACCACGCAGTGCACCCCGCTGCGGACGGGGCGCGCGGCCGTGTGCGGCGCCACCCGCCAGTCCGGCGT
>DASRQW010000174.1 GCA_035696245.1 Longimicrobiaceae bacterium
GGGCTACACGGTGGCGACGGCGGAGAGCGGCGAGCGGGGCCTGGAGCGCCTGCACGACTTCCACCCCGACACCGTGGTCTGCGACTTCTACCTCCCGGACACCGACGGCCTGCAGATCCTGCGGCGGGTGCGCGGCAGCGAGGACGGCGGGGTGACGTTCATCATCATCACGGCCGGCTGCGGCGGCGAGGAGGCCGAGACCGCCCTCCAGCGCGAGGCCGACTTCTTCTTCCAGAAGCCGATCGACCTGTCGCGCTTCCGCAGCGTACTCCAGGAACCTTCCAGCGGGTGCCGGCAGGGCGCGGCCCCCACACACTGAACAGCCAGGAGCCAGGGATGGCGGACTACGAAGACCTGCCCTACGTGGTGATCGAGCGGCGGGGCGGCGGGACGGGGGCGTTCGTCTGGGGCGCGCTGCTGGGCGCCGGGGTGGCGCTGCTGCTGGCGCCGCGCTCCGGCGAGGAGACGCAGCGCGAGATCCGCGAGACGGCGCGCCGCCTGCGCACGGCCGCCGGCGAGCGCGTGGACGAAGCCCGCGACAGCGTGACCGCCGCGGTGGACCGCACGCGCGGCGCCGTGAACGAACGCATCGGCACCGTGCGCGACGCGGTGGAGACGCGCGCCGAGCAGGCGCGCCAGGCCATCGCCGCCGGCCGCGACGCGGCCCGGCAGGCGCGCACCGAGCTGGAGCAGCGCGTGGAGGAGGCCAAGGGCGCCTACCGGGCGGGGTTGGCCGCCGCACGCTCGCCCCAGCCGGCGGGCGGCACCGTGGTGGCCGACGTGGTGATCACCGAGGTGGTGGTCGAGGCCGACCCCGCCGACCTGTAGCCTGCGGTCCTCCGGCCGGGCGCGCCCGCCCGTGCCCCGCGCCTCGATTCCCGCCGCCGCGCGCCGTCCCTCGCGGGCGGCGCGGGCGGCGCGTGTCGTTGACGGGCCGCGCGGGCGCTCCGTACGTTCGTGGGCATGACGCCGAGCGGAGCGGGGCAGGGGACGGGGTTGTGGAGGGCCGCGGGCGCGGCGCTCCGGCGCGTGCTGGGCAACGCGCTCGACTTCGCGGGCCGGGTGTACGACAAGGCGGGGCAGGACGACATCTTCTTCCTCTCCGGCGCCATCGCCTTCAACGTGATGGTGGCGGCGGTGCCGTTCCTCCTCCTCGTCGTCGCCGGCCTGGGCTTCCTGCTCTCCAACGCGGTGGACGACCCCGGACAGACGGCGGTCAGCTACGTCGTGGGCATCCTGCCGCCGTCGCAGGCGCTGGTGGCGGCCACCCGCAAGATCGTGAGCGACGTGGTCAGCGGCCGCACCCGGTTCGGCGTCCTGGGCCTGGTGCTCTTCGTGTGGAGCTCGACCCGGCTGTTCGGCACCCTGCGGTCGGTGCTCAAGGACATCTTCGACCTGCAGGAGGACCGCGGCATCATCGCGGGGAAGCTGTTCGACATGGAGATGGTGGTGGTGGCGGGCATGCTCTTCCTGGCCAACACCGGCATCACCATCGTGCTCGAGGCGGTGCACTCGGTGGGGCAGAAGTGGGCGAGCCGGCACGGGTGGACCGAGCTGCCAGGGGCGCAGGCGGCATACGCGCGCATCCTCGCCTTCCTGTTCATCTACCTGATGTTCGTGCTCATCTACCGCTACCTGCCCAAGCGCAAGACGCCCTGGCGGATCGCGCTGGTGGCGGGCACCTTCACCAGCGTGGTGTGGGAGATGCTGAAGGGCATCTTCGCCTGGTACGTGAGCAACGTGGCAGACTACGCAAGCACTTACGGCGCGCTGGCCGCGCTGGTGATCCTGGTGTTCTGGATCTATTATTCGTCGTTCGTGTTCATACTGGGCGGAGAGGTGGCACAGGTGTACGACCTGTACCGCATCCGCCGCAGGCAGAGGGAGCTGTTGGAATGAAGCATTCGATCCGACGTCTACTTTCCACCGCCGCACCGCTGGCCGCCGCCCTCGCGCTGGCGTTCGCGCCGCACCGGGCCGCCGCGCAGGGGCTGCCGGTGGAGCCGCTGTCGCTGGAGCACGGCGGCGATGCGGAGGGCTCGGCCGTGTACCGCGACCCGCCGGTGGACGTGGAGGGCCGCTACATCGTGATCTCGCTGGAGCAGCACCAGCTGTACCTGATGGAGCACGACCGCGTGATCTGGCAGACGCTGGTGGGCACCGGCACCGGCACCCGGCTCGAAGGCGCAGGGCAGAAGTGGGAGTTCTCCACGCCGCGTGGCATGTTCCGCGTGCAGCGCAAGGAGAAGGACCCGCGGTGGTACGTGCCCGACTGGTCGTTCGTGGAGCGCAAGCTGCCCATCCCCCCGCCGGACTCGCCCAAGCGGTGGGAGACGGGGATGCTGGGCACGTCCGCGCTGTACCTGGGCGAGGGCATCGCGGTGCACGGCACCAGCAAGCCCGAGCTGCTGGGCCAGAACGTCTCGCACGGCTGCATCCGCATGACCAACGAGGCCGCCCGCCAGCTCTACCACGACGTGGAAGTGGGCACGCCGGTCTTCATCTACTGAGACGGGGCACGGCCTCACTGCTTCCGTTTCGGTAGACGAAGGCGCGCCGAGGGATGCCCCCTCCCGCTCGCTTAGGCTCGCACCCTCCCCCGCAAGCGGGAGAGGGTTGGGGTTGGAGGCGCTTCGGGGGGGCGGCCGCATAGGTAGCTTCCGCGGCTCGGTCTTCGACGAGCAGGGATGCTTCAACCAACCCTCTCCCACGTAGTTTGTGGGGGAGGGTCGGCGAGTCTTGCGAGCCGGGGAGGGGGCATTGCCGTCCCGGCACGAGAAACTTTTCCGGCTTCGCGCCGGTGAACCGACAGGGCATGATCAAGACCGAGAAGGGCGAGGACAAGCCGCAGATCGTGGCCCAGAACCGCAAGGCGCGGCACGAGTACCACATCCTGGAGACGTGGGAGGCGGGGCTGGTGCTGCACGGCACCGAGGTCAAGTCGCTGCGCGAGGCCAAGGCCAACCTCCAGGACGCGTTCGCCCGCATCTTCAACGGCGAGATGTGGCTGTACAACGTGCACGTCTCGCCGTACGAGCAGGCCAACCGCTTCAACCACGACCCGCTGCGTCCCCGCAAGCTGCTCATGCACGCAAGCGAGCTTCGCAAGCTGGTGGGCAAGGTGGAGCAGAAGGGCCTCACGCTGGTGCCGCTAGACATCCACTTCATCCGCGGGCGCGCCAAGGTCACCCTGGCGCTGGTGCAGGGCAAGAAGCTGCACGACAAGCGCGAGACGCTGAAGGAACGTGCCGTCGCCCGCGACATGGAGCGCGGCATCAAGGAGTAGCCGAAGTGATTCGCACCCTCCCCCTCCTCTTTCTCCTCCTCACCGCCGCGCCGCTGCACGCCGCGCTCGCCGGCCAGCAGCCGGGCGAGTCCTGGCGCGTGGAGTCCGCGCGCGAGAGCCTGGTCGTGCGCGAGGAGACCGGCCGCGGCTATCCCGCGCTGCCGCTGTCCACCCTCGTCACGCTGGGCGCCGAGGTGGGCTACGCGCGCGACGGCGTGCTGGCGCGACTGGGCGGCTTCGACCTGCGCTTCACCGTAGGCTCGGGCGAGGTGCACGCGGGCTCGGCCACGTACCGCCTGGCGAACCCTGTGTACGAGGAGGGGGGCGCCGTCTTCGTGCCCGTGCAGTTCTTCCGCGACTTCCTACCGGTTGCCGTCGGGGCAATGGTATCGGTAGATGGCGGCGCGCGCGTCCTGCGCCGCACGCTGGCCGAGTCTACCGAGCCCGCGCCGCGGCCGTCCGAGCGCGTGACGTACTACGGCGTGATGCGCGACGTGCAGGTCGATTCCACTGGCACCGTCAAACCCGATTCCCTGGCCCGCGAGCGCTTCGCCGCGGATTCCGCCCTCGCCGCCCTGGCCGCGGGCGACGCGCTGCCCACGTCGCCGATCCCCGTGCGTGCCGCATCGCCGTCCAGCCGCACGCAGCGTCCCGCACAGGCGGACCAGCCCGCCGCCCGCTCTGCCGATGCGCCGCCGCCGTCCGCACAGGGCGACACGTCGGCGGACGCGGAGCCGGCGGGCGCGTGGCCGGGCGGCACGGGAGACGACGGGCGGCCGCGGAAGAAGCTGGTGGTGGTGGATGCGGGACACGGTGGCGTCGATCCCGGCGCGCGGGGGCCGGGCGGGACGCGCGAGAAGGACGTGACGCTCGCGGTTGCACGGCGGCTCGCCGCCATCCTCCGGCAGGACACCACGCTGGACGTGCGCATGACCCGTGACCGCGACACGCTGATCTCGCTGCGCGACCGGCCGGGGTTCGCGAACGGGTGGCGGCGCGCGCGGCAGCCGGCGGTGTTCATCTCCGTGCACTGCAACGCCAACCCCAGCCGCTCCGCCCGCGGCTTCGAGACGTACTTCCTCTCCGAGGCCAAGACGGAAGACGCCCGGCGCGTGGAGGCCATGGAGAACGCGGCGCAGCGGTACGAGGAGCAGCCCGGCCACGAGATGGGCGCGCTGGACTTCATCTTCCACGACCTGCGCCAGAACCAGTACCTGCGCGAGTCCAACGACTGGGCCGAGGTGATGGCCCGCCGCATGGGCCAGGTGGCGGGGCCGGACCGGGGGATCAAGCAGGCGGGGTTCGCCGTGCTGAACGGCGCCTTCATGCCCGCGCTGCTGGTGGAGATCGGCTTCATCACCAACCCGGTCGAGGAGCGCCTGCTCGCAACCCCCAGCCACCAGCAGGCCATCGCCGAGCAGCTTGCGGGCGGCGTGCGGGACTTCCTCCGCCAGTCGGACCGGATGGCGGCGCGGTAGGGTTTTCGGAAGAGGCTGGTTTCTGCTGAGATCGTCGTGGCGGGCCGCTCCGGAGCCGGCCGGGCGATACAGCCTGCCCGTCCGTCTCCTGCGCGGGGTCGGGGAGCCTCCTCCTCCGGCGGGCGATACTGCCTGCCCGCCTACGTCCGGGGTCTCCCCGCCCGCGGCGCGAGCCTCGCGTGCTCCGCGCCGGCTGACGCATCACGCCGCGCGAGTCTCCCGCCGCACATCATTCTAGGGGTACGACAAACGGCAACGGCAGCCTAATCCACCGTGTCCGCCCGCCGCCGTTGGTTTGCGAAGGCGGACTTTGCGCTTCCGTTGCCGCGGTTCCAACTGCCGGCCCCCCGCCCGCGTGATCCTTTCAGGCTCCTCGCCCGGACCCCTCGCGGCTCCCAAGGGTAGGTAGGGCACGCGAATACGCGAATCCTGCTCCGTCCGTCCGACCCTCCTGAAACGAGCCGATGCCCATTCGCCCCACCCCCATCATCGCGCTGGACGTGCCGAGCGCCGCGGACGCCGCGGCGCTGCTGGACCGCATCGGTCCGGCGGCGGACTTCGTGAAGGTGGGCCTGCAGCTCTTCGTGGCCGAGGGCCCGGCCGTCGTGCGCGCCATGCGCGACCGGGGTTGCCGCGTGTTCCTGGACCTCAAGTTCCACGACATCCCCAACACCGTCGCGAAGGCGGTGCAGTCCGCAGCGGCGCTGGGCGTGGACCTGCTCACGCTGCACGCCTCCGGCGGCGCGGCGATGATGCGCGCGGCGCGCGAGGCGGCGGGCGAGCGGGGCGCGGGCGGGCCGCGGCTGCTGGCCGTGACGGTGCTCACGTCGCTGTCCGGCGGCGAGCTGGCCCACGCGTGGGGCCGCCGCGACCTGTCTGCCGAAACGGAGGTGGAGCGGCTCGCGGGCATCGCGGCCGACGCGGGGATGGACGGCGTCGTCGCGTCGGTTCACGAGGCGGCTCGGGTCCGCGCGCGCCGCGGCGAGGGCTTCCTGATCCTCACGCCCGGCATCCGCCTGGCGGGCGACGCCGCGGGCGACCAGACGCGCGTGGCGACTCCGGCGGACGCGGTGCGGGCGGGGGCGGACTTCGTGGTGCTGGGGCGCTCGGTGACGGCGGCGGCGGACCCGGCGCACGCGCTCACCGCGGCGTTGCTCGACATGGAGAACGCCGTGCTGGAAGGGAGCCCCGCATGAGGCATCGCTTCGGTCTGCTGCTCGCCGCGCTTCTGCTGGCGTTCGCCGGCGTGCCGCGCATCGCCGCCGCGCAGGGCTCCCAGCCCGTGCCGCTGGAGGCGTTCGTGGCGGGCGTCGCGCGCCTGTGGGCCGCGGGCGACGCGGACGCGCTGGTGCGTCTCGCGCCCGCGGACGGCCGCATCATGCTGGACCTGGGCGACGCGGGCGCGGGGCCTGTGCAGGAGCGCCAGGCCGCCGCCGCCCTCCGCGCGCTTTTCGACGACCGCGCCACCGTATCCGTCCGCGCCGAGCGCGTGACCGTCTCCGGCGGCCAGCCGCTCGCGGGGTTCGGGGAGCTGCGCTGGGTTTCGCGTCCAAAGGGCGTGACCGTCGCGAAGAGCTCCGTCATCTACGTCGGTGTCGTGTGGGACGGCCGCGCCTGGCACATCCGCGAACTCCGCATCCTCGGCTGACGCAGGCGCGTTGGGCCGGGTTTGGGATGATCGCTCTGGTTCGGGGGCGCGGTTCGAGGTCGAGGGATACAGCGGAAGCCGCATCGAAATCGCCGGCCTGTTCGCGGCGGAGAGGGTTCGGATGCGATGAATCGCACCCCTACAGGTGTAAATTCCGTGTGTCCCAGCGGTCGTTTCGTTGCGGAGAGACGGGCGGACACGCAGGTCCGCGCACTACACGATTTCGCGCGCCTTTGCCGTCGCAGTACCCAGAAGATGATGTGCGGCGGGAGACTGC
>DASRQW010000175.1 GCA_035696245.1 Longimicrobiaceae bacterium
GATGATCGCGGCGCTGGCCCGCGGCTGCAACCTGGGCGCGCACCGCTCGTCGCTCATCCCGCCCGCCGCCGCGCCCGGCCACCGCCTTACCTTCGTCATGGAGGCGCGGCAGAAGCGGATCCTCATTCGCCTGCACGACTACCGGGAAGAGGACGTGCTGCTGCTGGGCGACCTGGATCCCCTGCCCATCCCCGCCCGCGACGTGCGCGACCCGTGGGGCCACCCGCCGCACGTGCTGTCCGACACGTACGACCGACTGGTGCGTTGCGTGGACGTGCTCGCCATCGCGCTGAACGGGCGGATGGGCGGCGCCGCTGGCCGCCGCGTGGTGGACCTCGGCCCGCACATGGCCGTCCTCCGCCTGGGCCTGCCCAAGGCCAGCCAGCGGGATCGATCATCGACGCCTGGCGCGTAAGCCCGCGCCCGAAGACGGTGCGGAGGTCCCGGCGCAGCCTGCATCTTCAACATCGTCGCGGGACCGAGCCGAGCGTGGCCGATGCCGAAAACGCGCGGCCGCCTGGAGATACACGGCGCCTCGTCCGCAGGACGACCGCAGTTCCAGCCGGTGGTTTCATACCACCGGCTGAGGCTCGGAGATGCACATCATCCGATGCTCCCGTGCGGTGTCGCGGAGGTGCATCATCTGTCGTCCGCCGCGCAGGAGGGAGATGCAGGGCCCAGGTCGCGTCGCAGTCCGAAATCCAGACGCGACGGGTGTTTGCCTCGCCCGGTGAGGTCCTTCCGCCGATGCGACGATGCGCATCTCCCGCGCACGCGCGTTGCTCTTCATCTCCCGTGAGCGGTCCCCATCCTTCCGGCCGAAAAGGCATCCCCGGTGCTCCTCGCATCTCCGCCCCGCCCGCAGTCCGCATCCCCGACCGACACGCCGTTCCGGACCGCTCCCGCGCCCCGGCAGCAGGCGCCCGTGCACCTCTTCACCGTGGACGTGGAGGAGTATTTCCACGCCGCGGCGCTCGCCTCCGCCGCACCGGTGGAGCGGTGGGCGACGATGGAGAGCCGCGTAGAGCGCGGGGTCGATTCGCTGCTGGAGATAATGGATGCGCACGGCGCCCGCGGCACCTTCTTCACGCTGGGCTGGGTCGCCGAGCGGCAGCCGTGGCTCGTGCGCCGCATCGCGGATGCGGGGCACGAGGTGGCGTCGCACGGGTGGGCGCACCAGCGGGTCACGGAGATGGGCCCGCGCGAGCTGCGCGCCGACCTGCGCCGCTCGCGCCGCGCGCTGGAGGACGCGTGCGGGCAGGCGGTGCTGGGCTTCCGCGCGCCCAACTTCTCCATCCTGCGCGGCTGGCAGTGGGCGCTGGACGTGCTGCTGGACGAGGGCTACGCGTACGACAGCAGCCTCTTCCCGTCGCGAACGCGCGGGCTGGAGGACCATCCGCCGCGCCCGCACGTGGTCCACCGCACCGGCGGCGACCTGCTGGAGGTGCCGCTCGCCTGCGCGACAGTGGCCGGCGTGGACGTGCCGTCCGGCGGCGGCGCGTGGTTCCGCCTGCTGCCGTACGCCCTCACCCGCCGCGCGCTTCGCCAGGCGGAGGAGCGCGGCGCGCCGGGCATGTTCTACATCCACCCGTGGGAGCTGGATTCGGACCAGCCGCGCCTGCCCGTCTCCGCCGCGCAGCGTCTGCGGCACTACGGCGGCCTGGGACGAACGGCGGCGCGCTTGAATCGCCTTCTGACCGAGTTCCGCTTCACCTCCATCCGTGACGGCCTGGGCGTCGTCGACGCGTCGTCCTTCGCCGGGTCGGCACGATGAGCGGCTTGCGCGTGGAGCCTTTCGCCGGCACCGCGGCGGAGTGGGACGCCGCGGCGGCCGCGCTGCCAGGCGGCACCTTCTCCCACCGCTTCGGCTGGAAGCGCGTGATCGAGGACGCCTATCGCCAGCGCTGCATCTACCTCGCTGCGCGTGGGGACGACGATGAGATCGCCGGCATCCTGCCGCTCGTGCTGGTCCGGGGGATGGGTTTCGGGCGCTTCCTCGTCTCCATGCCGTACCTGAACGCCGGCGGCCCCGCGGGAGATGCGGACGCCGCTGGCGCCCTCACCGCCGCCGCCGAGACGCTCGCGGCCGAGCTGCACGCGGACACGGTGGAGCTCCGCTGCGCGGCCGATGCGGGCTCGGCACTCCCCGCCGCGCGCGACAAGGTGACGTGCGTGCTCGACCTGCCGGCCGGCGGACCGGACGCGCTGTGGAAGGGCTTCGGCTCCAAGCTGCGCAGCCAGGTGAAGCGGGCCGAGCGCGAGGGCGTGGAGATGCGTTTCGGGCCGGAGCAGGCGGAGCCGTTCTTCGCCGTCTTCTCGCGCCACATGCGCGACCTGGGCACCCCCACGCACCCGTGGTCCTTCTTCCGCGCCGTCCGCGACGAGATGGGCGCGGATGCGTGGTTCGGCTGCGCGTGGCTGGACGGCCGCCCTGTCGCCGGGGGATGCGCGCTGGCGTGGGCCGATTCGGTGGAGATGACGTGGGCCTCATCGCTGCGCGAGGCCGCCCGCTGCGCGCCCAACATGCTGCTGTACTGGAGCTTCCTCCGCCGCGCGGCAGATGCGGGGCTCGCCTCGTTCGACTTCGGGAGATGCACGCCGGGCGGGCCCACGCACGCCTTCAAGCGCCAGTGGGGCACGCGCGACGTGCCGCTGCCGTGGGTGCGCCGGGTCCGCACGCCGGGCGCCGCCGCCCCGTCCGCGGACCGTGGCGCCTTCGCCCTCGGCACGCGCCTGTGGAAGCACCTGCCCGTGCCCGTGGCCACGCTGATCGGCCCGGCCCTCCGCCGCGCGATCCCCGCATGATCCCCCGCCGCGTTCCGCCCGCGCACTCGCCCGTCCCCGCCCGCGCGCTCGCGGAGGGCTTCCGCGCCCTGCTCGGCGCCCCGCCCGCGCATGCGCAGCTACGCGAGCTGGTGCTGCGCGAGTTCGGCGGGCTCGATGTCGTCACCGCCGCGAGCGGCACCTGCGCGCTCTCGCTCGTCCTTCGAGGCGCGGCGCTGGACCGGCCGCGCGCGCCCGTCGCGCTGCCCGCGTACGGCTGCTACGACCTCGCCTCCGCCGCGGTGGGGGCGGGCGTCCGCGTGGTGCTGTACGACGTGGACCCATCCACCCTCGCGCCCGACGCGGAATCGTTCGCGAGGGCGCTGGCGGCCGGGCCCGCGGCAGTCGTCGTCGCGCACCTCTACGGCATCCCGGTCGACCTCCGCCCGCTCCGGCCCGCCGTGGAAGCCGCAGGGGCGATGCTGATCGAAGATGCGGCCCAGGGCGCCGGCGTGCGGATCGGCGGGAGGCCGGCGGGGGGATTCGGATCGGCGTCGGTGCTCAGCTTCGGGCGGGGGAAGGGCGTCACGGGCGGAGGCGGAGGCGCGCTCCTCGCCCACGACTCGCGCGGCGAGGCGGTGCTGCGGCGCGCCCGCATCGCCATCCACGGCACGCGCGAGGGATGGGCGGAGCTGGCCGCGCTCGCCGCGCAGTGGGTGCTCGCCCGCCCGTCGCTCTATGCGCTCCCGGCCGCGATGCCGTTCCTCCACTTGGGCGAGACGCTCTATCGCGAGCCGATGCCGCCGGAGCCGATGGCCGACTCGTCCGCCGCCGTGCTGCGGACGCTGTGGGAAGGCCGCCGCCGCGAAGCCGACGCCCGCGTCCGCAACGCCCGCCGCCTCCTCGCCCCCGCCGCACGATCGGGAGACGACACGTTCCCGGTGCCGGTAGGCTGTTCCGCCGGCTGGCTGCGGCTCCCGCTGCGGGCCCGCCATCGCGCGCACCTTCCGCTCTCCCCCGCGGCCGAGCGCCTGGGCATCGCCGCGGGCTACCCGCTGGCGCTCCCCGACCTGCCGGCGATGCGCGCCCTCTGCGTCAACGCGGCCGACGACTTTCCCGGCGCCCGCCGCCTCGCCGCCTCGCTCTACACGCTTCCCACGCACGGCCTGCTCTCCGAAGCCGACCTCCGCGGCCTCGAAGCCTGGCTCGCCACCCGCACCGACGTCGTCGCCGTGCCCGCCCCAGCACTCAGCGCGGCCAGCTGACGCACCGCGTTCGGCAGATGCGACCAAACGCGGCCCACATCTCCCGAAACCCGTGCTCACCATGGGGGGATCGCATCTCGGTGAACACAAAAGTGGCTCGCGGTTTGCACCGTGGATTCGCGGGCGCGCCGGAGGTGTATAGGCGCGCGGAAGCATCACGCACGAAGAGACTTGGCCGGTCTCCGGTGCATTGGGCCTCGATGCCCGTTGATGTAGAAGTTGACGGTTAGGTGAAGTTCTTGTGGAGCGCTTCGGCGCTACCACGTATGCCCGCGAGGCCGGCCTCAACATCGTCCCCCGCCGCTCGTCGCCAGACGCAACGGCGGGGGATGCGTTTTTGTATGTGCCGAGCTTTGATGCGGCGGCGAGGATGCCCCCTCCCCCGCAAGCGGGAGAGGGGAGCTTATCCCACACGAGGGGCAAGACTTACGGGTATTCTTGGCTTCACTGGCTCACGTCGAATCACCCCCTGCGCGCACTTCTGGTCTCCCCTCCCCCAGGCAGTTTTGGGGGAGGGGCCGGGGGAGGGGGCCTCCTTCCGTCGCGACCCGCTGCGACCATCCGCAAAAATGAGGCGGCGTGCCTAGCCGGCGCGCCGCCTTTCGTCGGTCTGGGGGAGGGGGAGAGGGGGGCTGGGGGAGCCGCGTGGCTCGCGGAAGAGCAGCTCGAAGCCGAAGTGCGCGGGCGACAGGTGCCACGGGCTGATGGGCGCCCGCCTCGCGCGGAACGGATCGCCGCCGCGCGCCACCGTGCCGCCGAACGCAGAGAGGCAGCAGTCGTAGCCCGCCTCGCGCACCCGCTCGCGCGTGGCCTCGCTGATGCGCTCGGCGGCGCCGTACGGGTAGCTGAACAGCGTGACGGGCGCGCCCAGCTCCGCCTCCAGCCGTGCGCGCGAGGCGGAGAGCTCGCGCGTGGCGTCGGGCAGCGGGGTGTGGCCAAGGTCGGCGTGGCTCTCGGTGTGCGCGCCGATCTCGAAGCCCTGCGCGTGAAGCGCGCGCACGTCGTCCCACGTCATCCACCAGGCGCGGGCGCCGAACTCGCGGTCCCACCACGGCTGGCGGTCGGTGCCCACGAAGCCGGTGGCGACGAAGAAGCACGCGGGCAGGCCGCGCGCGCGCAGCTCGGGCGCGGCGGCCTGCAGGTTGTCCAGGTAGCCGTCGTCGAAGGTGATGGCGAGGCAGCCGCCCACGCTCTCGCCCGCGCGCAGGCGGCGCACCATCTCGCCCAGCGGGATCACGCGGAAGTGGCGCGCGAAGAAGTCGCAGTATGCAGCGAACTCCGCGCGCGTACAGCCCAGCGGCGTGCCCGCCAGCCGGTCGTCCACGCGGTGGAAGGCCACGATCACGCCGCGGCCGCGCAGCAGCACCCGGTGCAGCCCCGCGCCGAAGATCGCGGCCGACAGGTGCTCCTTCACCCGCGCCGCGAATCGCGCCCGCAACGTCGGCGGAGATGCGTACAAGCTCCCTCCGGTGGATGGTGTGTCAGCGGTGAATCGACCGTCCGTCGTGCAGAGATGGCGGGGCTCGATGCGCGGACCACGCGTTTGTTGGGGTGCGATTCATCGCATCCGGTTTGTTCGGAAGGGGCGAACGGGCATCACGACGGGCGGTTGAAACCGCGGCAACGACTGCGCAAAGTCCCCCTGCGGGGACTATCGGCTGGGCATCTGCCGGTGCCGCAGCTCCCGCTCTCCGTTCAACGGCGCCGCATCTACCGCATCTACCGCATCTACCGCATCTACCGCATCTGCTCAAGTGTTATCGGAAGATTCCGACGCCCCAGGAGCAGGGGTTGTGGGCGCACGAGGCCATGATCGGCTGGATGCGGAACGTGCGCGTCTCGCGGGGGGTGATGCGGATCACGGGGTGATCGTCGTCGTCCACGTCCTGGTTCAGCAGCTCGCCGTCGCCGCGGTAGAGCTTGAGGTCCAGGTCCGAGCAGTCGCCGTCGCACTCGCCGATGATGAAGTACGTGCTCCCGCCGCGGAGCTGCACGCTGAAGCTCGACTGGTAGCCGCTGTTCAGGTCGCCGAACATGATGTCGTGCGACAGGGTCAGGTCGTACTCCGCCATCTTTGCCGCGTCGGCGATGAGCTGCCTCCGCACCTGCTCGCGCCAGGGATCCTGGCCGCGCATGGCGGCGCACACGGCAACGACGGCGAGCAGAACGGCGAAGGGCTTGAGGTGGCGCATACGTCCTCCCGCAATTGGAGGGAACGCCCCGCGAGGTGTGTGCTGCGGCGGGAACTTCAGTCGCGCATGGCCGGGGGCGGGGCGAGATCCCAGGGAGAGGTTTTCCGGCCGCCGCCGGACGCTGCAAGCGCCAATCCAGTGGCGGACCATCCGCCAGCGATCCAGGATGGGCCAACCACGCCCATCAGTGCGGAGGAAGGGGTGCACCGGCGCGCCCGCGCATCTTGCGGCCGTGCGTCAGCTGTGGCAGCAGCGCCACGATCCGGTGCCCGAGAGTGCTCGCGGAGACCCATCTACCGGCCCGCGCCGGACATTTACCGGAACGCGGTCACGGCAGCTCGCCGGCGGCGGCGATGACGGGGCGGGGCTCGCGGTGCGCCTCGCGCTCGTGCCGGGCGTGGGGGCGGGGGAGGAGCTTGCGGGCCAGCGAGCCCAGGCCGCGGGCTGCGGTGGAGCGCAGCGTCAGGAAGAAGGGGCGCAGGTCGTCGCGCGCGAACCAGGCGGACTCCTCCACGCCCTGGAACGAGCGCAGCCAGCGGCCGGCGGAGAGCGTGCCCTCGCGCAGGTAGTCCAGGGCGGACTCCAGGTCGCGATCCTCCACCATCCACTTGCGCCCCTCGCGCTGCACGGCGGGCGGCAGCGGCTGGTCGGTGAGGTCGGCGTAGAGGTAGCGGACCACGTCCATCCCCGCCGCGTCCAGGAAGAGGCGGAAGGTGGAGCCGATGCGCGGGTTGGGATCGAGCAGCTTGTAGCCGCCGTCGCGCGCGTCGTAGCGCCAGCCCACGTCCAGGAT
Organism: Longimicrobiaceae bacterium; assembly: GCA_035696245.1. Classification (NCBI taxonomy): domain Bacteria; kingdom Pseudomonadati; phylum Gemmatimonadota; class Longimicrobiia; order Longimicrobiales; family Longimicrobiaceae; species Longimicrobiaceae bacterium. The sequence goes on from DASRQW010000175.1 coordinate 7,014, forward strand.
GCCGCGGTAGCCGATGGCGCGCATGAAGTCCACCGTCAGCCGCTCCACCTCCGGATTTTCCAGGCAGATGCCGAGGCTCGTCGACCCGGTGTGCACCGGGTGCTGGCGGAGCTTCTTACCGGTGAAAGCGGCGCGGCACTGGGACCGATCGTCGAAGTAGCCGTTGAACATCCAGATGGTGTCGTCGCCGCCCGGCACGTACTCCTGCAGCATCAGGTTCGGCGCCGCGGGATCCTCCATGCGGTCGTATGCCGCCATCAGCCCGGCCTGGTCGCGGGCGATGCACATCTTCAGGCCCGTGCGCGCCTGGAGCCGCAGCCCGTCGATGCCCTTGAGCATCACGGGGAAGACGGCAGATGCGGCGAACGCCGTGACCTCTTCGCGGCAGCGCGGGAACGACGTCTCCGGCGTGGGCACGCCCAGGCGCCGCGCCAGCAGGTACAGCTCGCGCTTGTCCGACAGCGCGCGGACGGTCGCCGCGGCCACGCGCGGGAAGCGGAACGCCGGCGCGAGCGCGTCCGCGTGCTCGGCCACGAAGATGGCCAGGTCGTCGGAGGTGGGGATGAGGACCGCGCGCTCGCCCAGACGCTCCGCCAGCTCCAGCAGCGTGCGCACCGAAGCGGCCGGCGTCTCGCGCCCGAACTCCCACTGCGTGGCCGAAGCGACGTAGCGCGACGACAGCGGCGTGGCGCGCAGGTCGGTGTGCACGCCGTGCACGGCCACGCCCAGCCGCCCCAGGCTGCGCGCGATCCCCAGGCTTCCGTGGTGCCAGCCCAGGACCACCGCCGGCACCGCCGCTCGCACGGCGCTCACTCCTGCACGCCCCGCGAGCGTGCCGCGTCGTTCAGCCACGGCATGCGGATGGGCCGCCGGGGCCGCTGCCGCTCATCTCCCGCGCCCGCGGCGACCACCTCGCCCTCGGCGATCTCGTGCACGGAGCCGACGTCGTCCAGGTGCGCGAGGATGAAGTCCAGGTCGTGCAGCTGGCCGCTGCGGCGCAGGTACTCCACGCTGCGGCTCTCCTGCCACCCGTCCACCGGCGCGCCACGCCAGCGCCGCAGCGTCTGCGCCGTCAGCTCGTCCGCCAGCGCGAAGCCGTGCTCGCCCAGCCCTTCGGCGATCAGCGCACAACAGCGCTGATCTTCCTCCCGGAACTCCCCGCGCGTCCCCGCGCCGATCACCGCCACGCGCTCGTGCCGCGTCGCCAGATAGCGGATGAGCGCGGTGAAGTTGCGCAGGCAGCCGGCGTACACCGCGTCCGCCCCCGCCGCGTTGTGGATGAGCTGCGTGCCGGACGAGGAAAGGAGGATGAGCGGCCGGTCCGACGGGTCGAGCGCGGAGACGGCCACGGGGCTGTTGGTGATCTCGAAGCCGTACGGCATGTTGCCGCCCAGCTCGCCGCACAGCACGGGGCGGTCGAGCACGGCCGCCACGGGTAGCGCCGCCTCGATGGAGGGAACGGGGAAGCAGCGGCGGCCCAGCGTGGCGGCGGTGACGGCGGTGGTGGTGGCGCGGATCACGTCCACGGCCACCACGGCCCAGCCCGGGCCGTACCGCAGGGCGCTCTCGGGAAGGAAGTCGATGGCGACTACGGGGGGCATGGGGCCTCTCAGCGGATGCCGGTGAAGTGGAGCGCGGCGGGCACGGCGGGCCGCAGGTTGGGGCGCGAGAAGGCGTCGGAGTGCAGCCCGCGGCGGTAGATCTCCACGCGCAGCACCTCTTCCAGCCGCACGTTGCACACGTGCACGGCGGGGCCGAAGTGGTCCAGCAGCGCGAACTGGCTGGCCTTGTTGGGCGCCTCGAAGAGCAGCGTGCCGAACCCGAACGCGGCGGCGAACCGGTCCGCGAACCCGGCGTTGAAGCGGCCCTCCTCGTCGAACAGCCCGACGCCGACGGCGCTCTCGCGGCCTTCGACCACGAGCTGCACCGCGCCCGCGTCCAGCCACTCGCGCCCCTGGTCGATCAGCCCCTGCACCACGTCGGCCGTGAAGGCGCCGCCGTGCTTCTTGCCCAGCTCGAACTGCGCCTCCATCCCCCGCTCGTGCACCATGCGGATCACGTCCGCCGGCGCCATGTCCAGGTCCGTGAAGCCCTCGCCGCACTCGATGCGCGTGAACCCGATGTCCGCGCAGAGGTCCAGGTACGCGGCGAGCTGGCCCTGCGCGACGGCGACCTCGAACGGCCCGCCGCCGGTGGTGGTGGGCACGCCCCAGCGGTGCGCGGCGGCCACCTTGCGGCGCGTGCACGCCTCGTCCGCGATCATCCAGCACGCCATCGACACCTTGAGGATGCTCATCAGGTGGTGGCTCTGCTCCAGGTGCGACTCCAGCGTGACCGGGTCGTAGCCCGGGTCGAACGGGCTGGTGGCGGGCGCCAGGCGGCGCACCCCGATCCGGTTCAGGTACTCGGAGGTGTGCAGCCGTCCGGCGGGGCCGGCCTCGGTCATCATCGACATGGGCGGGTTCCTTCGCGGTGGGTGGATGAGGGAATGCGGGTTGGATTCGGGGAGATGCGGGGCGGCTCAGCCCGAGTCCAGCAGGTGGCGCAGGACGCGGGTCGCCACCGGGTGCTGGCGGCGGTCGTCGTCCGTCTGGTAGTGGTGGTGGATGCCGGGCGTGGTGTTGACCTCGATGAAGGCGCCGGCCGCCAGCTCCAGCGGCACGCCGGGATCGGCGGTGATGACGTCCACCCCCGCGAAGCGGCTGCCCAGCTCGCGGACCACCCGTCCGAGCGCGGCGGCGGTCTCGGAGCAGACCAGGTGCGTGGCCGTCTCGTCGTACACGGTGCGCAGCTCGCGCGCGCCCATCCCCGCGGGCACGCCGCGCAGGAGGACCGACGTCTCCGCCTCCGGGATCGATCCCGCGCCCAGGCCCTGAGCCGCCAGCGTCGGTGCGGCGACCGGGTCCGCCAGCAGCGAGCCCAGCCCCGCCTCGCGCGCCAGCTCGCGGACGGTGGAGACGCCGTCGCCGGTGAGGCGGGCGCCGCGGCGGCGGACGGCGTGCACCATCTCGCCGCGCAGGTACAGCAGGCGGTAGCTCTCGCCCGGCACCATGCGCTCCAGCATCACGTCCTGGCCGAAGAGCGAGGCGAGCACGGCGGCGGCCTCCAGCCCCGCGGCCGTCGTCACCCCCGTCGTGATCCCCATGCCGGACGCCGAGCCGCGCGCGGGCTTCACCACCCACGGGCCGGGATCGGACGCCACGCGGTCGCGCGCGGCGGCCAGGTCGCCCAGGCGGAAGACGAGGTGCTCCGGCACCGGCACGCCGGCTTCGGAGGCCAGGCGGTGGCAGAGCGGCTTGTCGCCCGCGATGCGCAGGGTGACGGGGTCGTCGGCCTGCGTCACGTGCGCGGAGATGCGGGTGCGCCTGGGCCCCAGCGTCACCTCCCACACGTCCCTCGCCAGCGGCGTGAGCCGCGCGCCGATCTGGTCCGCGGCGCCCTGCCAGTAGCCGCGGTACTCGTCCACGCGCTGGTCCACGTACACGGTGATGTCCATCCCCAGCACGCGCCGCCCGGTACGCGCCAAGCCGACGCCGACCCGGCGCGCCCGCAGCCGCAGCCCCACGCCCTCCTCGTTCACGCCGCACCTCCGCTGCTTCCAGCGCCGGCGAACGACTCGGGAGATGCGGGAGATGTGATCGCTTCCGTGGATCCGAACGCTTCGGCAGATGGGGGAGACGCGGTCGCGTCGGTGGATTCCGCGAGTTCGATGGATGAAGGAGCGGCGGCAGCCGGGGGTATGAAACCCCCGGCTTTGGACTGCGGTCGTCCTGCGGACGAGGAGGCTGGGAATGCGGGGCGGAGCGTGGCCGCGAGCGCATCTCCCGATTCGTCGTGCGACTCGTCGGACGAGGCGGGGCGGGCGAAGACGAAGTAGAGGGTGTTGCCCTGGACCTGGCGGGCGCCCTCCCAGCGGCGGGAGACGACCTTGCCGCCGGCCGCCGCGACCATCGCGTCCAGGTTGTGGATGAGCGAGCGGTCGCGTTCGCGCGGGACCGACGCGGCCAGGTGGCGGTTGTCCATCTCCGGGTGCGCCAGGCCGGCGAAACCGACCACGCCGCGGCAGCACGCCAGCATCTCGCGCACGGCGGCGGCGGCGTCCGCCTGGCGCAGGTACATCAGCACCCCCGCGCACAGGACGAGGTCGTAGCGGCGGCCGGGGAACAGGCGCGGCAGGTCCGTCGCGTCGCCGCGGACCAGGCGGGCGCGGGAGCCCTCGGCCGCGAGGCGCTTCGACCCGCTCTCCACCGCGTACGCGTCGATGTCAACGCCGTCCAGTTCCGTCGCCGCGGTGCACACCTCCGTCTCCAGGTGGCGCAGCAGGTAGCCGAGCGAGCAGCCCACGTCCAGCACGGAGCGCACGTCGCGCTCGGGCGAGAGGCCGGTGCGCTCCAGCAGCGCGCGCAGGTCGTGGAAGAGCAGCGTGCGCGAGGGGTGGACGTGCTCCGGGCCGAAGCGCTGCTCCGGCTCGTACGTGCGGGCGTAGGCCAGGTGGTTGGCCCAAAGGAAGCGGTGGTAGGCGTTCAGGTCGCGCTCGGCCAGGTCGCGCAGCAGCGCGGCGCCGCGCCACTCGTCGCCGCGGCGGCCCAGCCACACCGCCAGCCGCATGCGCAGCCGCAGCGGCAGCAGCGCCCTCGCTGCGTCCCCAAGGCGGGGGCGCAGCGAAGGCGTGCTCGCGGCGGGCGTTGCTGCGGAAAGAGCGGAGGGCATCGGGCGGGTGGCGGAGCGGGGCGGGAAGGCCGCCGGACGAAACGGCGGGCGCGTTCGTGAAGGGTGGAAGCGCAAGCGGGGGACCGGGCACCCGCCCCGTCCCCCGCCGCGCGCATCGCCGCGCCGGAGCGTGGATTCCCGCCGCGCATCGCCCTTCCACGGACGGATTCCGCTACATCCCCGCTGGCGACAGGTGTTGCGCCCGCCCCACATCCACCGAGCGCCCCGAACCGTGCCGGGGCGCGGCGGGGGCTCGGTTTCCGCACCGCCGGGCGGGGCATGGGCGTTGCCCCTTCCGGCCGCCGCGGGCCTCCTGCCCGTCCCCTCGCACCACCCGCCCGCGGAGAACCCCACATGAAGGTCGTCATCCTGGCCGGCGGCCTCGGCACCCGCCTGGCCGAAGAGACCTCCACGCGCCCCAAGCCCATGGTGGAGGTGGGCGGCCGGCCCCTCCTGTGGCACGTCATGAACATCTACGCCGCCCACGGCTTCAACGACTTCGTGATCGCCTGCGGCTACCGCGGCGAGATGATCAAGGACTACTTCCGCCACCTCTTCTTCCAGCAGGCCGACCTGGTCATCAACCTCATGGACGGCAGCTACCGCGCGCTCAACACGGGCACGCCGGACTGGAAGGTCGCGTGCGTGGACACCGGCATGGAGAGCATGACGGGCGGCCGCCTGCGCCGCCTGCGCAAGTGGCTGGACGACGAGCCCTTCATGCTCACCTACGGCGACGGCGTGGGCGACGTGGACGTGGACGAGCTGGTGCGCTTCCACCGGCGCCACGGCAAGCTGGCCACGGTCACCGCCGTGCGGCCCCCGGCGCGCTTCGGCGGCCTGGTGTTCGACGGCGACGCGGTGTGCGAGTTCTCGGAGAAGCCGCAGGCGGCCGAGGGGTGGATCAACGGCGGCTTCTTCGTCTTCGAGCCCGGCGTGCTGGACTACCTGGACGGCGACGACACCATCCTGGAGCGCCGCCCGCTGGAGCGCCTGGCGGCCGACGGCGAGCTGATGGCGTTCCGCCACGAGGGCTTCTGGCAGCCCATGGACACCCTGCGCGAGCGCCAGCTGCTGGAGTCGCTGTGGGCCACCGGCAAGGCACCCTGGAAGGTATGGGAGACCGATGACGCGAAGTCTCGCGAGCTTCTACCGCGGTAAGACCGTCCTGGTCACCGGCCACACCGGCTTCAAGGGGAGTTGGCTGTCGGTGATGCTCAAGTCGCTGGGCGCGCGCGTGGTGGGCTTCGCGCTGGCACCCCCTGCCGGCGAGCCGTCCATGTACCGCGACGCGGGCGTGGGCCGCGGCATGACCTCCATCACCGGCGACGTGCGCGACGCCGCGGCGCTCGCCGCAGCCGTGCGCGCCTTCGAGCCGCAGGTGGTGCTGCACCTGGCCGCCCAGCCGCTGGTGCGCGGCGGCTACCGCGACCCGGTGGGCACCTACGCCACCAACGTCATGGGCACCGTGCACGTGCTGGAAGCCGTGCGCCGCGCGCCCTCCGTCCGCTCCGTCGTGGTCGTGACCACCGACAAGGTCTACGAGCCCGACCCGCGCGGCCTGCCCTTCCGCGAGGCCGACCGGCTGGGCGGGCCCTGCCCGTACAGCTCCAGCAAGGCCGCGGCGGAGATGGTCGCCTCGGCCTACCGCGCCTCGTACTTCAGCGGCGGGCGCGGCTCGCCGGGGCTGGCGACGGCGCGCGCGGGCAACGTGATCGGCGGGGGCGACTGGGCGGGCGAGCGCGTGGTGCCCGACCTCGTCCGCGCGGTCGCCGCGAAGAAGCCGCTGGTGCTGCGCAACCCGGGCGCGGTGCGGCCCTGGCAGCACGTGCTGGAGCCGCTGCGGGGCTACCTGATGCTCGCCGCGCGCCTGGCCACCGACGGCGCGGGCTCCGCCGGCGCGTGGAACTTCGGGCCGCGCGACGAGGACGCGGTGCCCGTGGGCGAGCTGGCCGAACGTTTCGCGGCGGGCTGGGGCGGCGACGCCGTGCGCGTGGTGGTGCGGCCCGACCCGCAGGGCGGGCACGAGACGCCGGTGCTGCGGCTGGACCGCCGTAAGGCGCGCGCCCGGCTCGGCTGGGACCCGCTGCTCTCGCTGGACGAAGCGGTTGGTCTGACGGTGGATTGGTATCGCGCCTGGCTGCACGACCCCGCAGACGCCGAGACCGCCACGGAGGAACAGGTCGCCGCGTACCTCGCCCGCGCCGCAGCAGCACCGCCGGCACGAGTGGTACGCCCCGGCGGTCTTTTCCGCGCCCCGGCGGACCAGCCGGACGAGCCGCTGCCGGTGACGGGAGAAGCGTGATGGGCCGCAAGATCCACGCGCTCCCGCTCTTCCCCGCCCACGCCGCCGAAGCCTCATCGGACGAAGCCTCGTACGCCGCATTCCTCGCCTGGCTCGCCGCCAACGCCGACGTGGTCGCATGCGAAGTCCGCCGCCTCGCGGAAGACGGCGGCCAGGCGATCCCCGGCCTCGCATCTCACCCATCGACGGACTCGGTCGATCCCGCGCATCCGGCGGATTCCGGACGCCCGCGCGGTTCGGCAGATGCGATGAATCGGATGGATTCGGCAGATGCGCGCAGTCGTGCGGATGCGATCCAACCGGACGATCCGGCAGATGAGATGCGTCGGGAGAATACCGTCGACGCGGATGATTCGATCTGCTCGGTGGATTCGCTGGAGGGGCTGGTGTCCGTCGTCTCCGCCCTGGCGGATGCGAACCCGGCGGACGAGCGCCGCGCCGCCGCCATCCTCGCCGCCGAGCGGGGCACCGCCGCGCGGGCCCGCGGCTGCGACGCGTCCGAGATCCTGGCCGAGCACTACCTGCTGCGCGAGGCGGTGTGGCGCTGGGCCCAGCGCGTGGTGGAGCCCGCCCCCCGCGCCGAGGCGGTGATGGCGCGCCTGGAGCCCGCCGTGATCCTCTCCGCCGCCGCCGCGCTCCAGGGCCACCGCCGCCCCGAGCTGGAGGCCGAAGGCCGCTGGTCCCAAGCCCTCGCCGACATCCTCGACGGCATCGCCTCTCCCGACGCTCCATCCGCCGCGCACACCGCGCCCGACGCCGAAGTCGCCATCCCTACATCGCCTGATTCGGTCGATGTGCAGCCCTCCGCGACGACATCCCGCGAATCCGTAGATGCCCACCCCGCACCCTCCGACGCGGAGAGCCCAACCGATTCGATAGATGCGTGGCCGTCGACGCACCGCCCGGCGGATCGGGCAGATACGCACGCAATCGCCGCCTCCGCCGATGCGGACGCGCCGCGAGCCGACACTCCCTCGCATCCCGACGACGCGCGGTGGACGGAAGATGCAGGGCGGCCGTCCATCTCCCGCGGTAGCGGCCCGTTCGACGTTCGCACCGGATCGGCCGAGGCGCGGACGGAGCCGCCGACACTGTAGCGGCGGCGACGCACCGCCGCCTCAGGCGCTGTGGCGCGAGTGCGTCACCCCGATGCACATCTCCCGCACAAGCCGTTGCCACAGCTTCACATCCGCCGGATGCTTCCGGGGCGCGCTCCCTGCTCCTCGCACCATCGTCCGGCAGCGTCGTCCCTCCGCCGGCCGCCCTCCCGCTCCGCATCCCGAGCCCGATGCCCTCTCCCGAATCCACCCTCGCGCCGCCGTCCGCGCTCACCCGAGCCGCGGCGCTGATGTCCGCGCAGGTGCACGCCGTGCCCGTCTCGCGCCCGTCCACGCTCACGGTGCCGTGGGCGGTGCTCGCGCGCGTGGCGATGCTGGCGCTCGCGTTCGTGGTGTACGCCGCCAGCTTCAGCGACCTGCCCGTGATCGAGCGGCGCCACAGCGTCCTGGGCGACGCGGACGCGGCCAACTACGCCGTGCTCCTCCGCGGCTTCTCGCTGGGCGGGAAGATGGGCAACGAGTACAACACCGTGCACCGCTCGCTGGGCGACAACGCGCAGAAGCACAAGGTCCACCACGTCCTCTATGCCGCCGCCGGCAGCGCCGAGCTGAAGATCCTCGGCCCAGCTTACGAGGCGCTCGGCCTCTCTCCGCGCGCCGCACTGTACGGTGTGAACGCGCTGCTCGCCGTGGTGAACCTGCTCCTCCTCGCCGCGCTGATGCGGGGGATGAACCCGTCCGGCAACCCGCTGCTGCCCTTCCTCGCCTTCTTCGCCCTCACGCTCAGCACCTGGGTCTTCTACTCCGTGCCGGAGTCGTGGCCCTTCTCGGCCACGCTGGTGCTCGCGTACCTGCTGGCCCTGCACCGCACCCGCTGGCCGGCAGCCGCGCTCGGCGCCGCGCTGGGCATCGTGATGCTGAACAACGTCTTCCTCGCCGCGCTCTTCGTGCTCGTCCCTCTCGCCCTGCTCCGCCGCGGCGACCGTGGGTGGCGCTTCGTGGGCCGGACGACAGCGGCGGGATTCGCATCGCTGGGCGCGTGGGCGGGCGGGCTGTGGGCGCTGTCCGCGTTCGACGGAAGCTTCCGGCCGGACCGCTTCGTGGCGTTCACCATCTGGTTCAAGCAGTTCACGGGCGCCACGCTGCCGCGCACCGACCCGTACGTGTGGAAGAGCGCCTTCACCAACCTCTTCGTCACCTCCGTCGTCAGCAGCCAACCCGACCCCGGCGTGCCGCAGGAGGCGCTGCTCTCCACGCTCCACGGCGGCCCGCTCGGCATTGCCGCCACGGTCGCGTGGGCCGCGCTCGCGGGCGTCCTCGCCTGGTCGGTCGTGCGCGCATCCGTCACGTCCGTGCGCGCGGAGGGCTGGGCGGGCGCCGTGAAGGACGAGGCCGCGGACCTGTGGGTGTGGTGCGCGACCATGCTGGGGGTCACCGTGGTGCTCTTCTACCCGAGCGGCTTCCTGTACTCGACCGTGGTGATCCCCGCCATCGCGCTGGCCCTCTGCCGCCACCTGGACCTGCGGGTGATGTGGCAGCGGGTGCTGCTGTACGGCACGCTGGCGCTGATGCTGGCGAACAACCTGGACCAGGTGCTCCGGTTCCGCGCGGCGCTGCGGGTCCTTTCCTGAACGAAACTGGAGGTGGGCCGATGCTATACGAAGTGAAGGACGGCAAGGTGCAGACGCAGGCGGTGGAGTATTCGGTGGCGTACCACTGCAACCTGAAGTGCGCGCACTGCTCGCACATGGCGCCGTTCATCGGCAAGAAGCTGCCGCCGCTGGAGAGCTTCGCCCAGGACGTGTTCCGCCTCAGCGACGCCCTGCATGCCCGCGACATCCGCCTGGTGGGCGGCGAGCCGCTGCTGAACCCGCAGATCGTGGACTTCCTGAAGGCCGCGCGCGCCTCCGGCATCGCCAGCCAGGTCATGGTCACCACCAACGGGCTGCTGCTGAACAGCATGAAGGACGCGTTCTGGGAGAACGTGGACTTCGTGTGGCTCAGCCAGTACCCCGGCGCCAGCCCGCCGGAGAAGATCCTGGACCGCGTGCGCGAGCGGGCCGAGCAGAGCAACACGCGGCTGGACGTGGACCCCAGCTTCCACTTCCGCACCACCATCACCACCGACCCGCACCCGCAGGACTGGATGACGCGGATGATCTTCCGCACCTGCGAGAGCGCGCACCGCTTCCACTGCCACATGATCCACGAGGGGCGTCTGTTCAAGTGCGCCTGCCCGCCGTTCATGCCCGAGTACCTGGCGCGCATGGGCCGCAACGGCTACGACTCGTCGGTAGATGCGTTCCACATCCACCAGGCCCGGGACATCCAGGCCGAGCTCCAGGCGTACCTCTTCAGCACCGAGCCGCTGAAGGCGTGCAGCAACTGCCTGGGCTACGTGGGCAAGTGGCAGGACCACCGCCAGCTCACGAAGGATGTGGTGGAGCACCCGGAGCAGGAGCGTATCTCGCGTGACACGCACGTGGACACGCGCCGCTTCATCCAGGCCTCCGCCATGTACTACCTCCGCCGCGGCGCCGAGACGGTGACAGGCAAGCCGCACTGGTAGGGCTCGGACGATCCTCTCTCGTCCCGATCGTTGGGGAAGTGGACGATTGGGCGAATGGCCGAGGAAGATGCAGAAGACCCTTCTCCAGACCCGGCAGCACCGGTGCGGAGAAGGGTCTTCGCTCTCCGCAGAAAGCTCTGCCGAGAGGTTATCCCGACTCCGCAGAAAGAGTGTGAGTATCGCCCGAGGAAAATCCCGCGGGATTGCTGATGATTTTTCTTCTAATACACACACTGCCTGCGCGGATTCGGTATTACAGGTCAGGTTCGGCGGAGAAGTTCGCTTCCGACAACCTGCCGACGTACTTCCGATAAACTTCCGACAACGAATACCGCCGGCCACGGTTCGTGGAATTCGCCACCTGAAGGAAACCCGCGTCCACCCATTGGGTGAGGTGACTCCGGACAGACCGGTCGGAGAGCGGGAGGATCTTCATCACATCCGTCGTCGTGATGGTGTCCGTGCTGCTGAAGAGCGAGAGGACGCGCCGAGCGCGCGCGTCCAAGCGGCGGATCGCATCCGGCTCGGCAGGGACTCCCCGTTCCGAAGCACGGATCGCCTCTTCGCGGGCGATGGTGAACACGCGTGCAACGGCGCTGGTGAAATACTCCACCCAGGGCGTGAGGTCGACGTCCTCACGCCCTTCGTAGTAGTTGTGGTGCTCGTGGGTAGCGAGGTGATCGTAGTAGGTGGTGATGTCGCGAGCGTGGTACTCCTCGAGCGAGTAGAACCCTCGCAGTCCCAGCCCGCCGCGGTGGAGGATCAGCGTCGCGAGCAGCCGAGCCGTGCGGCCGTTCCCGTCCATGAAAGGGTGGATCGTCACCAGCTGATAGTGAGCCAGGCCCGCGATGACCGGTGCGGCGACACCGGCCCCTTCAGCCTCGCCGATCCAGGCGATCAGGTCCGTCATGAGGCGCGGCACGTCGCCGGCCTCGGGCGGCATGTACACGATCGCCCCGCTTGCGGCGTCGGTGACCACGTTCTGCTGAATCCGGTACGCCGAAGGTTTCCGGCGGGGCCCCTGCTCGACAAGGGCGTGCAGCCTGCGTACGAGATCCTCAGAAAGGGCAGACCTGGCCTGTGCCCAGGTTTCGACCTGAAGCATCGCGTGCCAGTAGTTGTCCACCTCTTTCACGTCCCGTTGCCGGCCTGCGAACTGGACGCGCCTGCCCCGAACCACCTGCTCGGCTTCCGCGAGCGTCAGGCGGTTCCCCTCGATGCGCGTGGAGAAGTGCGTCGATCTGAGGCGGGCACGAAAACGAATTTCCTCCTCGACGAGAGGAGACCACGCGTGCTGCTCGACCGCCGCGCTCGCACGCGCGATCTCCGTCAGCGAGGCGACGATGCTGTCGTTGTAATGCCAAAGAGGGTTCCAACCAGATTCGCCCATGCGTCGCTCGGCTGAGGGTAGGCTTGATTAGTAGTCTCCAGAGACCGATCCGGCTACTCCTTTGAACATTATCGAAAACGGCCGCCCCTTCGCGGGAGCGGCCGTTCGCGTTTCGGGAGATGGGTGGCGTCTCCGAAGCTACCGCACGAAGGCTTCGCGGACGCCGCCGTCGATGGGGAGCATGGCGCCGGTGGTGCGCGAGGCGCGGTCGCCGGCGAGGAAGAGGACGGCTTCGGCGACGTCGATGGCGCGGACGGAGACACCCAGCAGGGTGCGCGAGCGGTAGAAGGCATCGATGTTCGCCGGGTCGATGCCGTGCGCACGGGCGCGCTGCTCGCGCAGGTCGGGCGACCAGAGGCGGCTCTCCTCGAAAATCGCGTCTGGGTTGACCATGTTGACGCGGACGCCGATCTCGCCGCCCTCGATGGCGGCGACGCGGGCGAGCTGCGCCTCGGCGGCCTTGGAGGCGGAGTAGGCTGCGAAGTCGCGGCCGGGAGCGGTGACGTTCTTGGTGGCGACGAAGACGATGCTTCCGCCGCGGCCCTGGGCGCGGAAGTGACGCAGGGCCGCGCGCGTGACCAGGAAGTGCCCCGTCGCGTTCACCGCCAGGCTGCGCTCCCAGTCCGCCAGCTCCATCGCTTCGATGGACGAGCAGTGCGCGATGCCCGCGTTCGACACGACCACGTCCACGCCGCCGAAGGCGAGGCACGCCGCATCCCACGCCGCATCCACGTCGCCCGCGCGCGTCACGTCGAGCGATTGCGCGATGGCCCGGTCCGCATCTCCCGAAGCCACTTCGCGGGTCGTATCGGCGGTGCGGGCGGCATCGACGTCCGTGACGACGACGTGGGCGCCGGCGGCCGCCAGGCGTACGGCGATGGCGCGGCCGAGCGCGCCCGCCGCGCCGGTGACGAGCGCGACGCGGCCCTCCATCTCCTTGGGCGGGGGGGCGAGGGAGAGCTTGTACAGCTCCAGCGGCCAATACTCGGCGTGGAAGGCATCTTCCTCCGCCAGCGTGCGGTAGCCGCCGAGCGGCGCCGCGCCGCGCATGATGCCGATGGTGTGCAGGTAGATGTCGCGCGCCAGGCCGGCCGTGCGCGCCGTCGCCCCCGCCGTGAACATGCCGATGCCGGGAACGAGGATGATGCGCGGCGGCGCATCCAGCGGCTCGCGCCCGCCGCCCCAGCGGCCGACGTAGCCGGCGTACGCGGCGCGGTACGCATCGAGCGCGGAGCGGAAGGCAGCGGCGAGCCCGTCGAAGTCCGCGGGATCGCGCGCATCCACCCACAAAGGCAGGCGGCCGGTGGTGAGGATGTGGTCCGGCGTGGCCGCGCCCTGCTCCGCCAGCCCGCGTCCCTCCGCCGAGCCGACGAGCTCCAGCACCTCCGGAGCGTCGCTGTAGCGAAGGATGGCCGCGCGTCCGCCGCCCAGCGCGCCGCGGATCACCGGCGCGATGCGGGCGGCGATCCCACGCCGTGCATCTTCCTCCAGCGCAGGCCTACGAACCGTGCCGAACGGCTGGATGGAGCGATGCGCGTCGAGCCACGCGCGGGCGCGATCGACGAGATCGACGTGGCGCTGGTACGCCTCGTCGGGCGTGGCGCCCCAGGTGACGAGGCCGTGATTGAGCAGCACCAGACCCGGCGCATCGGGCGCCGCGCGAACCGCCTCGCCGACCTCGCGAGAGAGGAGGAAGCCGGGGCGGCGGTACGGCACGCGCAGCACATCCGGACCGAGCGCCGCGTCCAGCGCGGCGTGCGGGTCCGGGTTGTTGACGAGCGAGAGGATGGCGTCGGCGTGCGAGTGGAAGACGCTCGCGGCGGGGATGAACGCGTGCAGCAGCGTCTCGATGGACGGCCGCGGGTCCGACGGCGACGCGAGGCAGCGCGCAAGGTACGCGACCATCTCCTCGTCGCTCATGTCCTCTCGCCCGAAGAGCGGCAGCACGTCGTCCAGCCGCACGCCCGCGAAGTCGCCCTGCTTCGCGCTCGCCAGGTCCGACCCGCTGCCCTTCACCCGCAGCATGCGCACGGGCCGCCCCGCCACGTCGGTCTCATCCACCTTCACCGAGGTGTTCCCGCCTCCGCGCAGCACCAGCGACGTGTCCGCCCCCAGCGCCCGTGAGTACCGCACCAGCCCCTCCATCGCCGCCGCCGGACCGCTCGCCGTCTGCGTCGGTGGCGTGCCGGGAGATGCGGCCGCGGCGGGATCGAAGATGCGGACGGGCGGCGCCTCGGCGTCGGAAAGCTGCGTCATCGGCTGATTCGAAGGAGGAGGACGTAGTTGAGCGGAGATGCAGGTCACCATCCCCCGCATCCAACGAAAAGCAGACACACAGCAGCAGGGATCCAACGAACCCGCACTTCTGGTCTCCCCTCCCCCAGGCAGTTTGGGGGG
>DASRQW010000176.1 GCA_035696245.1 Longimicrobiaceae bacterium
CCTCCAGCACCGCCGTGTCGAACCCGAAGCCGGAGACGTTGAGGAAGTAGCGGTCCTCGATGCGCCCCACGTCCACCCGCGTGTCCGGCCCGTCGGCCACCAGCCGCGCCGTCGCCTCCGGGTCGCCCGCGGGCGAGCCCGTCGTCTTCGCGAAGTCGCAGCCGGTGCCGCCGCTCAGCAGCGCCAGGCGGCAGTCCGCGCCGGCGTGGAGGATGGCGTTCGCCACGTTGCTCCAGGTGCCGTCGCCGCCCACCGCCACCAGCGTCTCCGCCCCGTCCTCCAGCGCGCGCCGGGCCAGCTCGCGCTCCTCGCGCGGGCCGGCCGTGCAGCGCACGTCGGTGACGCCCACCGCCGCGAACGCCGCGCGCACGCGGGGCAGAATGCGCGAACCCCGCCCCCTTCCGGCGGCGGGGTTCACCACGACGGTGACCTTTCGGCCCGTGCTCATACCCCGGCGGCCTGGGTCAGCACGCGCAGGGGCTGGAAGGTCTGCAGCCCGTCGCGCATCCAGATCTCGCGCACCGGCACGGTGTTCACCTCGTCCAGGTCGCCCAGCGGCTCCGTCATGGGGTGCGGGTGCAGCGTCAGGGAGCCGCGCTCCTCCTCGCTCTCGCTCAGGCCGCCCGCCATGCCGATCTGGGCCATGAACGAGCCTTCCTCGTCCTTCATGAAGCTCTGGTGGCTCTGGTCCGCCTGGCGCCAGCCGTACGAGGTGATGATCATCTCGGCGATGGGGCCGTTGCCGTCCCACGCCTTCATCACGATCTCCTCGTCGTCCCCCGTCACGTCCATCGACATCTCGATGTCGGCCATGTAGTGCGGCAGGTGCCAGCGCTCGATGGCGTGCTCGCGCGAGCCGGTGGTCGTGGTGCCCAGCAGGAACGGGTAGTAGGCCGAGTGCGGCATCACGTTGCCCTGCTCCAGGCGGGGCGAGACCAGGATGCCCAGGATCAGCTCCTTGTAGGCGCCGACCTCGCTCTCGGTGAAGTCGAAGGCCATCACCGAGAGGAGGGCCGAGCCGTGGTGCAGCTCCACCGGCTGCAGCTCCTTGGGAAGGATGGCGCGGGCCTGCTCCACGGGGAACTCGAAGAAGCCGCCCACCGCGTTCGCGTACGTGTACAGAGTGGTGCCGTTGTTGCTCATGCCAGTATTCCTTCCTTGCGGAGGACGGAGGTCAGGATTTCGGCGGCCCGGTCCA
The DNA here is from genome assembly GCA_035696245.1 of Longimicrobiaceae bacterium. NCBI lineage: Bacteria > Pseudomonadati > Gemmatimonadota > Longimicrobiia > Longimicrobiales > Longimicrobiaceae > Longimicrobiaceae bacterium. The sequence goes on from DASRQW010000176.1 coordinate 1,199, forward strand.
GCTGCTCGAAGCTGTGCGAGGCCGAGATGGAGACGCGGAAGCGCGAGCGGTGCTTCGCGACCGCGGGGTAGCGCACTGGCTGCAGGTACAGACCCGCCTCCTGCATGCGCCGGGCGATGCCCAGGATGTTGCGGTCGTCGCGGATCATCACCGGCAGGATCTGCGAGGTCGACTCGCCCACGTCCACGCCCGCCTCGTCCAGCTGCTTGCGGATGTGGGCCACGTTGGTCCACAGCTTCTCGCGCAGCTCCGGCTCGCGCTCCACGATGCGCAGCGACTCCAGCACGCCAGCGGTCACCACGGGCGAGAGGGCGCACGAGAAGAAGCGCGAGCGGGAGAAGGCGTCGAGGTAGCGGTACAGGTCGGCCGAGCAGGCCACGTAGCCGCCCATGCCGCCCAGCGCCTTGGAGAAGGTGCCCACGTGGATGTCGATCTCGTCCTTGAGGCCGAACATCTCCACCACGCCGCCGCCGTTGGGCCCGTACACGAACGACGAGTGCGCCTCGTCGATGAGGATGCGGGCGCCGTAGCGCTTGGTGACCTCCACGATCTCCGGCAGCGGGCAGACGTCGCCGTCCATGCTGTACACGCCCTCGATCACCACCAGCGTCTTCTTGCCGGCCGCCTTCTTCAGCTTCTTCTCCAGGTCGTCGGCCTGGTTGTGCCGGAAGAAGCGCGTCTCGGCCTTGGAGAGGATGGCGCCGTCCACGCAGCTGGCGTGGGCGTTCTGGTCCATGATCACCACGTCGCCCGGCCGCATGAGGCCCGAGATGAGGCCCACGTTGGTGCTGTAGCCGGTGGGGAAGATCATGGCCGACTCGGTGCCCTTGAAGCGGGCCAGCGCCTCTTCCAGCTCCTGGTGCACGTGCATGGTGCCGCTCAGGATGGGCGAGCCCGCCGCGCCCAGGCCGTAGGTGTCCAGCGCGCGCTTTGCCGCCTCCACCACCTCGGGGCGGTACGACAGGCCCAGGTAGTTGTACGACGAGAGGTTGATGAGCCCCACGTGCCGCAGCTCGGCCTGCTCCTCGATCTCGATGCGCGGCGTGGGGCCGCTCAGCATGGGCTGGCTGAACAGATAGTAGCCGGCGGGCCGCGCCTGCTGGTACCAGGCGTTGTAGGGCTTGACGATCGCCAGGGCGTCGTCGCTTGACGAATAGTAGAAGTTGTTGAAATCATACTCCGCGGGATTCGCCGCGGGCGGCGCGCCCACCGTCGCCGTCCAGCTCTCGGGCTGCGCCGTCGTGTCGTTCACTGTTCCCATGAGGTTCCTCCAGGTGAAATCCCGCACTTCCGCCCCGCCCGGCGACGCGCCCCCCGCGGGGGGCTTCGCGTCGCGCCTCGCCGAGCGCGGAAGGATCGCGCGCAGCATGTCCTTCTTCGCCGTCTCCATCGGCTGGCTCGCCACGGTCATGGGGGCGGGACAGCGCCTCGTGATCTGGCCGCTGGTCACCCTCGCCCCGTCGCGCCGCACCGCCACCATGGCGCGCTGGTTCCACTTCAACGCGAGCGCGGTGATGAGCATCGCGCGCGTGGTGGCCGGGGTGCGCGTCCGCGTGCGCGGGCGCATCGCGCCGGGGGCGTGCGTGGTGGTGATGAACCACCAGTCGGTGCTGGACGTGCCCCTGCTCTACGTCCTGGGCGCCGACCCGTTGCCCGTGATCCCCACCCGCGACCGCTACCGGCGCGGCATCCCCGGCATCTCGCCGCTGCTGCGCCTGGCGAAGTTCCCGCTCATCACCCAGAAGCGAGAGACCGCGCAGCAGGACCTGGCCGCCATCGCCCAGGCCGCCGAGGCCGTGGCGCGGGGCGAGGCCTCCATCGCCATCTACCCCGAGGGCCACCGGACCCGCGACGGCGAGATCGGCCCCTTCATGCCGCGCGGGCTCACGTCCATCCTGGCGCGGGCGAAGCGGCCGGTCTACTGTGTGGTCGCCGACGGCATGTGGGGCGCCCGCACCATGGCCGACGCCGCGCGGCAGATGGCCGGCGCGCACGTGGAGGCCGTGGTCCTGGGCCCCTTCCAGCCGCCCGAGCGCGAAGAGGAGCTGGGCGCGTTCATCGAGCAGCTGCGCGGCCGCATGGTCGCCGCGCTGGCAGACATCCGTTCCGGGAACGACCCGCTTGCAGAATAACACATGGCCCGCCGCCGCGCTCGCGGACCCCGGTCTGCGCGCGGCGCTGGCCGGCGGCCTGGACGGCGAGGCGGACCGGGACACGGCCCGCCTCGCCGCTTTCCTCGCGGAGGCGTTCGGCCCGTCCACTGCGGCCATCGTCCACTACGGCTCGCACGTCACCGCGAAGGAGCACCGTCCGGGCAGCGCCCGCGACTACTTCGTCGTGGTCGACGACTACGATGCCGCCTACGCGTCGCTCGTCTCGAAGGCCGAGACGGGGATGACGGCCGCTCGCGCCGCGCGGCTGGCCCGCATCCTTCCGCCCAACGTGGTCTCGGTCATCGCGCCCGGCGGCGAGCTCCACGCCAAGTGCGCGGTGCTGTCGACGGATGACTTCCTAGTCGCCACCTCACCCCGCGCGCCGGACCACTTCACCCGCGGCCGCCTCTTCCAGCACGTCCAGTTGGTGTGGACGAGGGACGAAGGTGCGCGGGAGATGGCCGTCGGCGCCCTCGTGTCCGTCCGCGCGGGCACCTACGCGTGGGCCCGCCCCTCGCTGCCGACGGAGATCGACGCGGCGTCGTACTGCCGCGCCTTGCTCGAGACCTCGTTCGCGGCGGAGATCCGGCCGGAGAAGGCGGACCGCACGGCCGAGCTGCTCGCCCAGCAGGCGCCGGTGCTCATCCCCGTCTACACCGCCCTGCTCGCCGCCCTCGCGGACGCGGGCGAGCTGCTGCGCGAGGGCTCCGCCTTCCGCCTCGCCCACCCGCCGGCCGCCGCCGAATCCGCCCGGCAGCGGGCCTGGTTCGCGCGCAGCAAGGCGCGGGCGACGCTGCGGTGGGCCAAGTACGTGGCGCTGTACGACGACTGGCTGGACTACGTGGTGCGCAAGGTGGAGCGGCGCACCGGCGTGCAGGTCCAGCTCACCCCGCGCGAGCGGCGCTGGCCGCTCGTCTTCCTCTGGCCGAAGGCGCTGCGCTTCCTGCGCGACCGGCCCCAACAGCGACGCCCCGAATGACCCGCACCGACACCGTGGCCCTCGCCCTCGTGGGGGCGCTCCTCCTCACCATGCCCGTCTTCGCCGTGGTGGCGCGCGGCAGGCCCATGGACGCCGACGTGGCGCGCCGCTCCAAGAGCGTGCTGCTGGGCCACTGGGTCCGCGACTGGCTGATGTGGGTCATCGGGCCCATGGAACGGGGCCTGGTTCGCGCGCGCGTCTCGCCAGACGTGTTCAACTACCTGGGCGTCGTCTTCGGCCTGCTCGCGGGCGTCGCGTTCGCGCGCGGGTCGCTGTCGCTGGCCGGGTGGATGGTGCTGCTGGGCGGCGCGGCCGACATCTTCGACGGGCGCATCGCCCGCGCGCGCGGCATCGCGGCCCCGTACGGCGCCTTCCTGGACTCCACGCTCGACCGCTTCGCCGAGACCTTCGCCTTCGCGGGCGTCGCCCTCTTCTTCCAGGCCAGCCGCCCCGCGCTGCTCGCCACCGTGCTGGCGATGGGCGCCTCGCTGCTGGTCAGCTACGCCCGCGCTCGCGGCGAGGCGCTGGGCGTGCACGGCGCGGGCGGGGTGATGCAGCGCGCCGAGCGCCTGGTGACGCTGGCGCTGGCGGCCCTGCTGGACTCGGCCGTGACGGGCCGCGCGGGCTGGGCGCCGGGGTCGCTCCTTGCCGGCGCGGTAGCCCTCATCGCCCTGGGCGCGCTGGGCACCGCCGTGTACCGCACCGGCTACGTCACCCGCGAGCTGAAGCGCCGTCCTTCGTAGGCTCGTCGTCCCTCGTGTGCGGCAACGCCGGGTCCGGGCGCGCTCCGGCGGAGCATGGGGCGCGGGGATGGGACGTGGCGGCCGGTGGATGGGGAGCGGAAGCGGGGCGAGCCTGGGGCCGGCGAACCGCGGAGGCGCGTGGGACCCTCTCCGTAGTCTCCGTCTATCTGTCGGCACCAAGGCTACATGTTGCGCTTTCGTTGCGCAACCCTGCGCCGGGCCGTACGAAGCGGCCCGCCCGCGGCGTCACGATCGGGGTGCAGGGACGTAAGAAGAAGGAGAGAGGCCGGGGCGGGAGCATGCGTCCGCCGGGCGGACGTTCGTCCGGCGGCGGCCGGATGTGCGCTTCGTGTCTGGAGATGGAGGGCTTCCCGCCTCGCGGCGAGGAACGTTTGGCGTCCCGCACGGCGCGGCGGACGCCCCGCGGGGTGGCGCAAACGCTTGGGTCGTATTACATTTACGGGCTTTCGCCGCCGCCTTCGGGCGCGGCCTTGCCCTCAATCGCCGGCCGGCGCACGCCTCGCGCCCCCGGCATCCGGATGTGTCACGGCGCGCTCCCCGTCCCGGCGCCTTTCCAGTCGCCTCCCTCCTCTCCGGGGGGCTGGCAGAAAACCCTCCACGCTCCGTGCCATGAAAGCCACCGCGCGCTTCCTGTCCATGGTCCTCGTGCCCCTGCTGCTGGCCGCGTGCGGCGGCGGCGGCGGAACCGACGGCCCCCCCACCGGCAACACCAAGGCGTCGCTCGCAGTCACCATCAGCGGCCTGCCCTCGGGCGCGGCCGGGTCGGTCACCGTGGCGGGCCCCGCGGGCTTCTCCCGGACGATCACGTCGTCCGAGACGCTGAGCAACCTGGAGCCCGGCGCGTACACGCTGACCACGGCCAACGTCTCGGCCGGCGGCGGGACGTACGCCACGGAGCTGGGCGTGCAGACGGTGAACCTGGCGGCCTCGGCGCACGAGAGCGTGACGGTAGCCTACCGCTCGCTGGCGGCCAGCCTCACGGTGAACGTGGCCGGCCTGTCCAACAAGACGGGGCCGAGCGTGACGGTCACGGGCCCCGGCGGCTACACCAAGACGGTGACCAGCGCGCAGACCACCCTCTTCGGGCTGGCGGCCGGCACGTACACGCTGACCGCGACCGGCGTGGCCGCGACGGACAGCACGTTCCAGCCCCGCCCCAGCGTGACCACCGTGAACGTGGCGGGCGACGCCCCGGCCAGCACCACGGTGACCTACGCCTCGGTTGGCCCGGCGGCGCTGAACCTGACGGTGGGCGGCGCGTACTTCGTGCAGAGCGTGCAGAAGCTGGACAACTCGGTGGCGCTGGTGCAGGGCCGCGACGCACTGCTTCGCGTGTTCGTGAAGGCCGACCAGAACAACACCGCATCGCCCAACCTGCGCATCCGCGTGACCAACGGCGCGGCGGTGCTGCAGGACGTGACGATGCCGGCGCCCGCGCTGGGCGTGCCCGCATCGCTGGACCAGACGTCGCTGGCGGGCTCGTACAACATCAACCTGCCGGCCGCGCAGGTGCAGCCGGGCCTGGCGGTGCTGGTGACGGTGGACCCTGACAACCTGGTCCGCGAGAGCAACGAGGCCGACCAGACCTTCCCGGCCGCCGGCACCCCGCAGATCCAGAACGTCCGCCTCGTCCCCACGCTGGCGGTTCGCCTGGTGCCCATCAAGCACGAGAACACCGCCCTGGTGGGCGGCGTGAACGCGGGCAACATGGACCAGTTCCTGAGCGTGGTGAAGAAGATCTGGCCCATCGCCGCGTACGACGGCGACGTGCATGCGGTGTACACCACGGGCCTGGCGCCCCTGGAGTCCGCCGGCGGCGGCTGGGACCAGCTCCTCCAGGAGATCAACGCCCTGCGCGTGGCGGAAGGCACCAACCGCTACTACTACGGCGTGATGCACACCAACTACCAGTTCGGCGTGGTGGGCCTGGGCTACATCGGCCAGCTGAAGACCGCCATCGGCTGGGACAGCGGCACCGACGCGTACTACACGCTGGCGCACGAGATGGGGCACAACTTCGGCCGCCGCCACGCGCCCTCGCTGGGCAACACCTGCGGCACCCCGTCTGGCATCGACACGGGCTTCCCCTACATCAACGGCCACATCGGCGGCTTCGGCTACGACCAGGCCGAGGGGCTGGTGAAGGACACGTCGTTCGCCGACATCATGGGCTACTGCAACAACCAGTGGGTCAGCGACTACAACTACAACGCCGTGATGGACTACATGACCGGCGTGAGCCAGTCGAACGTGGGGACCGGCGCCTCGGTGCAGCCCACCGTGCTGGTGTGGGGCCGCATGAGCGGCGACAAGCTGGTGCTGGAGCCCGCCTTCGGGATCTACACCCGCCCCACGCTGCCCACGCAGGGCGGCGCGTACACGGTGCAGGGGCTGGATGCGAACGGCGGCACGCTGTTCTCGCTGAACTTCGCAGGGACCGAGGTGGCCGACCTGCCGGGGGGCGCGCGTGAGTTCGCCTTCGCGGTGCCGCTCTCGGCGGCGCAGCAGGGCCGGCTGGCCAGCGTTCGCCTGACCGCTGCGGGCAAGACGGCGGCGGTGCAGACCTCGCGCACTGCCACGGCGGGCGGCGGGCCGCGCACGCTCACCGAGACGCCGGACGTGGACCCCAGCGCCTCGCTGCGCCGCGTCTCGGCCGGCCAGCTCCGGTTCACCTGGGACGTGCAGGCGCACCCCATGGTGATGGTGCGGGACCCGGAGAGCGGCGAGATCCTCTCCTTCGCCCGCAACGGCCGCGCGACGCTGAACACCCGCGTCGGCGCGCTGGAGATGGTGTACTCCGACGGCGTGCGCAGCAGCTCCGTGCGCATGCAGGCGCAGTGAGCCGTTTCCGGATGAAGACGGGCCGCGCCGCGGGGGGCCTCCTGGCCCTCTGCGCCGCGGCGGCGGGATGCGCGCGGCCCGGCGGCGCGCGCATCGAGCCCGGCTCGGGCTCGGCGACGGACGTGCCGCGTACGTCGGTCACGCTGGAGCGCACGGCGTGCTACGGGCGCTGCCCGGTGTACACGGTGCGCCTGAGCGGCGACGGCACGGTCGCGTTCCACGGTGAGCGCTTCACGGCGACCTCCGGAGATGCGACGGGTGCGGTGCCGCGCGAGTGGGTGGCGGCGCTGGTCCGCGAGATGAACACGGCCGGCTACTGGTCGCTGGGCGAGAGCTACGCGGCCGGGTCGGCCGCCTGCCCCAACTCGCCGACGGACCTGCCGTCGGAGATCATCACGCTGACGGCCGGCGGGCGGAGCAAGCGGGTGGAGCATTACCGCGCATGCAGCGGCGCTCCAGCCTCCATCGCCGCCATGGCGGCCCGCATCGACCAGATCGCGGGCACGGAGAAGTGGATCGGCCCGCGCTGAACGAACGGCGGGTGATCGGTAGATGAAGAAGAGGCCGCGGGCGATTTCGCCGGCGGCCTCTTCTTCGTTTTTCGGTGGATGAGATGCAGTGCATCGCATCTCCGACCATGTGCCGGATGCTGGTCCGTCTATCCAATCGAAACGGATCGGATGCGATGAATCGCACCCCCTACAGCCCGCGGCATCCCGTCGATTGAAGATGATGCGTCGGGGTCGGACTGCGAAGGCGGACTTTGCGCAGTCGATGCGCGGTCTCCAGCGCCGCGCATCGGCAGAGAATCAAAGGAGCCGTGGATCATCCCGCCCCGCATCTCCCGGCCTGGTCGAACGTCGCTGGTCCGCATCTCCTGGCCACATCTCGTGTCGCGAGCGGACGTCCGCTGATCGGCATCTACCGATCACCCGCCGTTGTTGCCGGTCGACGGACGGTGGGCGTCAGATGGGTGCGCCGAGGTTGCGGCGGAGGAGGGCGTCTGGATCGGGGTCGCGGCCCATGAACTCGCGGAAGAGCTGCGCGGGGTCCTCGCTGTCGCCGCGGGCGAGGACGGTGTCCACGAACGCGCGCCCCGTCTCGCGGTTGAAGATGCCCTCGCGCGCGAACCGGCTGAACGCGTCCGCGTCGAGCACCTCGGACCACAGGTAGCTGTAGTAGCCCGCCGCGTACCCGCCCGCGAACACGTGCGTGAAGGCCGTGATGAAGTGGTTGCGCGCGAACTCCGGGCGGATGCTGAAGCGCGCCATCACCTCCTGCGCCCGGCTGATGGGGTCGCCGTCGCGCTCGGGGTCCCACAGCACGTGCAGGTCCAGGTCGACGGTGCCGAAGCTGAGCTGCCGGTTCTGCGTGTTGGCGGCCATGAAGGTGCGCGCCGCCAGCATCTTGTGGTACAGCTCGTCGGGGATGGGCTCGCCCGTCTCGTGGTGGCGCGCGAACAGGTCCAGCGCCTCGCGCTCCCACGTCCAGTTCTCCATGATCTGCGACGGCAGCTCCACCCAGTCGGTGCTCACGCTGGTGCCGCCCATCGCCGGGATCTCCACCCGCGAGAGCGTGTGGTGCAGCAGGTGCCCGAACTCGTGGAAGACGGTCTGCGCCTCGCGGTGGGTGAGGAGCGCGGGCCGGTCGCCCTCGGGGGGCGAGACGTTGGCGGCGATCACGGCCAGGTGCGGCGCGAACCCGTCCGGCCGCGGCCCGCCGGTGATGAGGCCGTTCATCCACGCCCCGCCGCGCTTGCTCTCGCGGGGGAAGAAGTCGGTGTAGAAGCCGCCCAGGTGCGTGCCCGCCTCGTCGTGCACCTCGTAGAAGCACACCTCGGGGTGCCACACGGCGGGCTCGGGCCGCGGCGTGATGGTGACGCCGAAGAGACGGCGCGCCACCTCGAACAGCCCCTGGAGCACGCGGTCCATGGGGAAATACGGCCGCAGCTCCTCCTCGTCCAGGTCGTAGCGCGCCCGGCGCATCTTCTCGGCCGCGTACGCGGTGTCCCACGGCTGCAGCTCGCCGATGCCCATCTCGTCGCGGGCGAAGGCGGTGAGGCCCGCCACCTCCTTCTCCCAGAACGGCCGCGTGCGCTCCGCCAGGTCGGCCTCGAAGGCCACGGCGCGGGCGCCGCTGCCGGCCATGCTGTCCTCTAGCGTGTAGTCCGCCCAGTCCTTGAAGCCCAAGATCCCGGCCAGCTGCCGCCGCAGGCCCAGGATGCGGCCCACCAGCGGCCGGTTGTCCTGCTCGCCGCCCGCCGCGCGGTTCATGTACGCGGCGTACATCCGCTCGCGCAACGCGCGGTCGTCGGCGTACTGCATGAACGGCGCGTACGAGGGTAGCTGCAGCGTGAAGCGCCACCCGTCCACGCCCTTCGCCTCGGCGCTCGCCCGCGCCTGCGCCATCGCCGAAGCGGGCAGGCCGGAGAGGCACGACGGGTCGGTGACGACCAGCTCGAAGGCGTTGGTGGCGTCGAGCGTGTTGTTGGCGAACTCGGTCTGCGCCTGCGACAGCTCCACGCGCAGGGCCTCCACGCGCTGCTTGTCCGCGTCCGGCAGGTCGGCGCCGGCACGCACGAACTCGCGCACCGTCTTCTCCAGGTGCCGCTTACGCACGCCGGTGAGCGATGCCGCCTCGTGCGTGGAGGCGAAGTCCTTGTACGCCTTCCACAGGCCGGCGTTCAGCGGCAGGCGGGCGTAGAAGGCGCTGAACTCGGGGAGGATGGTGTCGTACGCCTCGCGCATCTCGGGCGTGTTCATCACCGCCACCAGGTGCGCCACGGGGCGGATGATGCGCGTGAGCCGCTCTTCCAGGTCGTCCAGCCGATGCACGGTGTTCTCGTACGTGCGCTCGCCAGGGTGCGCCACGATCTCGTCCAGCTCGCGCTCGGCGCGGGCCAGCGCCTCGCGGACCGCGGGGACCACGTGCTCCGGACGGATTTGGTCGAAGGGGATCTGGTAGTCGGGCGACAGCAGTGGGTTCATCGGTCTCGCGGCGGTTGGACGGGCCATCCCGAATGTCCACTTCGGGACCGTGACAAAGAAACGCTGCGGCGGCGTTTAGACAAGGTGCGGCGTCCATCTCGGCCCCCGCTCCGCGCCCCGCGCTGGAACTTTCTCCCGTCCGGCCCGAAGCGGTGCCCCGGAACTACGCGCTGACACGGCTCCGTGTCGCAGCAGCGAGCCTCGGCGATCCGCCGTTCAGGCACGGCACGGCGACCAAGCCGTTGCGGGCGATGTGTTTGGGAGAAACGGGCGGGTTCGGTACGGGCGATGCCTTCCCACGGTCCGTCCGCCCCCCCGGCGGGCCGCGTTCGCACGGCGGGCGCGCACCGGTCCCCAGCAGGAGGAGTTGCCATGAGGATACACACCTGGTTCGTGCTCGCGGCCCTGACGGTGCTCGGCTCCACCGCGGCCGGCGCGCAGGAAGCCGAAGCATCCCCGCCGGCGGACACGGTGGCGGCGGGACGGTTCCGCATCGAGCCGTACGCCGGCGTGCAGGCCACCTCGTCGAGCCGCGTGATCGCCTCGCCGCTGGTGGGCGTGCGCACGTCGTTCGCGGTGGCGCCGCGCTTCCGGCTGGTGGGCGAGGCGCAGATGAGCTACTCGCGCACGGCCCTGAACAGCAGCGTGGGCACCACAGGCCTGCTTGCCACCGTGGGTTCCGAGGCCGACCTGCTGCGCAGGGGCGGCACCACGCTGTCGGCCGGGCTCCAGGTCGGGACGATGGGCACCAGCTACTCGTTCATCGTTGGCGGCCCCGATGCCGGCATCCCGCAGGTGCGCGTCACCCACTTCGACCCGGTCGTGATCCCGACGCTGCGGCTCAGCCAGCGCATCTCCACCCACCTGTCGGTGGACCTCCACCTCCAGGACCGCATCGTCAGCGGGAGCAGGCACGGGGCCGTTGCCGGCGTCACGCTTCGGCTGCATCTCTGAAGCACCGATACGGGGCGACCGCAGCCGGTAGATGTACGGCGGGCCGCGCGGCGATCGCGTGGCCCGTCGCGCATCTTCCGCTCGCTCCCCCGCGAAGCGACGGCGGTGGATCGGAGATGAGCGTACCTCCCATCCTCCGGTCGCATGAGGTTCGACGCGGGATGTACGCACCGCCTTGCGTCCTGCGGCGGCGCAAGGTGTGATGCGGCGCGTCCCGACCGTCAGCCGCTCGCGTGGAGCGCGGTGCGGAGCGCTCCGAGGTTCGCGTCGATCTCCGTGGAGTGCGCCGGGCGATCGAGGAGGGCGGCGAGGGCCGGCGGGACGGGAACGTCGTGGCCGACGAGCGGCTCGACCACGGATTCGAACTTGGCAGGATGCGCGGTGGAGACGAGGACCCAGTCCTCGCCAGCGATCCGCCGACGGACGGCGGCCGCCGTGGCGGTGTGCGGGTCCCACACTTCGCCCCACTCCGCTTCGCCACGGCGGATCTCGTCGCGGATCTCGTCGTCGCTCACCACGAGGGCCCGCAGCTCGCTCCGCGCCGCGTCCGCCCCGCCGAAGAGGTGCAGCACGCGTTCCAGGTTGCTGGGGCGGCCCACGTCCATCGCGCTCGCCAGCGTGGGGACGGTGGGGGAGCCCTCCCATCCCCTGCCCGCCGCGAAGTCCGCGACCGTCCGGTTGGCGTTGGTCGCCAGCACCACCTCGCGCACGGGCAGGCCCACGCGCCGCGCCCACATGGCCGCCGCGGAGTTGCCCACGTTGCCGGTGGGGACGATGAAGCCCGGCGCCGCGCCCCGCTCGCGGAGGTACGCGAGGGATGCGACCGCGTACGGGACCATCTGCGGCAGCAGTCTCCCGACGTTGATGCTGTTGGCGGACGACAGGCGCCGCTCGGCCCGCAGCGACGCATCTGCGAACGCCTCCTTCGCCATGCGCTGGCACGCGTCGAAGTCTCCGCGCACGGCGAACGCGCGCACGTTGCCGCCCCAGCACGTGAGCTGCCGCTGCTGCCGCAGCGACACCATCCCCTTCGGGAAGAGGATGACGACCTCGATCCCCGGCCGGCCATGGAACGCCGCGGCCACCGCCCCGCCGGTATCCCCCGACGTCGCCACCAGCAGCGTCAGCGGGCGCGCGTCGTCCGCCGCGATGCGAGACAGGCACGCGGCGAGGAAGCGCGCGCCTACGTCCTTGAACGCCGCCGTGGGCCCGTGGAACAGCTCCAGCACCGCCGTCCGGCGTGCGAGCATCTTCAGCGGCAGCGGGAAGGTCAGCGACTCGCGGCAGATGTCCGGCAGCGCGGGCGCCAGCGCATCTCCCGCGAAGAACGGCGCCAGCAGACGAGCCGCGATGGCCGGTACGTCATCCCCCGCCCCGAGCTCACCGGGCGCGAACGACGGGAACGCGCTCGGCACGTACAGCCCGCCGTCCGGCGCGATCCCCCGCGCGATCGCCTCCGACAGCGTCGCGCGATGCGACGGATCCCTGGTGCTGACGTAGCGCATCGCACGCATGAAGGAAGTTGGATGCTCGGACCGGCGGGAGCCGGCATTGTCCGTCCGCGATCCGTCGACGAGGTCGACCGAACGCGACGGACCCGCGAGGCGAGGCCGCGCGGGTCCGGAAGATAGCGAATCGTACGTCGTGTGCGTCAGGCTCAGCGCGGCGCGCCCCGCGCGTGGCGGCAGGCGGCCTCCAGGACGGGCCGCTGGGCCGCATCCGCGTCCTTCGTCTTCGCCATGCAGCCCGCGTAGTCGTCCATCGACGCAGCCCGCCGTTGGAAGAGCCGCGCCTCACGGATGGAGTCATCCACCGCCGCCCGAGCGGAGTCTTCCGGGGTGACTGGCTGGCCGGGCATCGGGGCCGCCGGCGCCGTCACGTCGAACGAATCCGCGGGCGGGGCACCGGCATCCGCAGACGCCCCCGGGGGCGGGGCCTGCGCATCTCCCGTGTCCTTCGCGTCGTTGCAGGCCGCGAGCAGGACGACGACCAGGGGGAGGACGGCCGCGCTCCGCATCCACCCAGGGATGGGAGCGGCGGCCGTCCGGTGGAGCGTGCCCCTCAACGGTGCTGCTGCTGTTGCTGCTGGATCTGGCGCACGGCGGCCTCCAGCTCGTCCAGGCGGCGCTGCGTGGCCGTGAGCTCGGTGCGGAGCTGCGTGACCTCGGCGGTGCGGGCCTGGAGCTGCGCCGTACGCTCCTCGAGCGCCTTGATCGCGGCCAGGTTCACGCCGTCGAAGTCGCTCATGTTGATGGTGTGGTCGTCGCTCGTGAACCCGAAGGCGCGGTGCCAGTCCTGCGCCATGGGCCCGATGTGGAAGGTGGAGCGGTCCACCTCGTCCTTGTAGCGCCACGTGGACACCGGCAGCGTGCGGATGCGGGCCAGCATGTCCTCGCCGTCGACGCCCAGGAAGTCGCGCTTGCGGTTGCGGTCCGAGATCACCACCCAAGAGCTGCCGCCCGCCGCCACCTGCACGCCTACCGTCATGGTCGCGTTGGTGAAGAGCCGCACCCCGCCGGCCGAGCGCACGGTGAACTGGTTGTTCGCGCTCGCCTGCGTGCTGTCGGTCGTAGAGCCGTCGGAGAGGACGATGGCGCCCGCGTGCCCGTTCGTGGAGGCGCGCTGCCCGATCGCCACCGAGTAGTCGGCGTCGGCCGTGGCCCGGTAGCCGATGGCGACGGCGCCCGTGCCGTCTGCGTTGGCCGTGTATCCCAGGGCGTTGCTGTAGCTGCCCAGCGCGGTCGACTGGTAGCCCATGGCGAACGACGAGAGGCCGAGCGCGATGGTGTTGTAGCCGCCGGCCCAGCTGTAGAAGCCCACGTTGGGGTCGTCCCACTGCGTGCCGGCGCTGCCGATGGAGCCGGCGCGGAAGGCGGCCTTGTACGGGTGCCACATCATGCGCTCGCCGGCGCCCGTGAAGGGGATGATGCCGATGCCGAGCACGCCCTTGGCCAGGAAGCCGCTGGCGCTGTCCACCCGCACGCGGTCGCCCAGGGGCGAGCCGGAGCGCAGGCGGAGGAGGATGTCGGACTGCGCGAAGGCGGGCGCGGCGACGAAGGTGGCGAGCAGGGCGGCGGCCAGCACCGCGCGAATTCTGGTGATCATCGGTTCTCCGGACGGGGCGGAGGGAAGGGTGTGGCGGGCGCCGCGAACGGCCCCCGCCTTCGGGACATCACCGGCGCCGTGCCGGTCAGTTCGCATCGGCCTGGAGGCGCAGGGCCGAGACGGTCAGGCGCCCCGCGTCCACCTGGATGGGCGCGCGCGAGGTGACGTTGGCGGAGAGCGAGTAGGTGCCCGTCACGCGCAGCACGGGCAGCCGGCCCTCCACGGTGCGCGCGGTGCCGGCCAGGAAGAGCCGGCCCGAGCTGTTGGTGATCCCACCCGTGGTGCCCGTGGCCACGTTCGCCGAGGCGGTCATGTCGAAGGCGTTCAGCGAGATGGTGGCGGCGTTCTCCACCGTCACCCCCCCGATCTGCACGTTCTGCGCGAGCGCCGGGTAGAACGGCGCGGCCGCGGGCACGTACACCGAGTCGAGCGACATGGGGACCGCCGCGGGACTCCAGTTGTTGTTGGTGTGCCAGTCGGTGGTCCCGGCGCCGGCCGTCCACGTGCGGACCACGCCCGCCACGGGGACGGTGACGTCGCCTGAGAGCCGCCGGCCCACGGCGCTCAGCTGGCTGGTGCCGTAGTCGGAGTACGTCACCGTCTGGAGGGCGCTGCCCGTGACCAGCGCGGCCGCGGCGCCCACGGTGCAGGGCGGGCCCACGTCCGTGAGGTGCACGGTGTCGGCCTGCGTCGTCTTCACGTTGCCGTAGCGGTCCACGGCCTTGACCGTGACGGTGAACGGCACGTTGGTGGCGGGGCGCCCGGCGGTGCCCGCGCGGAAGTCGGCCGCGCAGGCGTCCAGCGTCTCGCCGGGACGCAGGATCATCAGGTACGAGTACGCGCCCGGAGCCGTGATCGTGGTCAGCGGCGAGGCGGCGGAGCCGGCCACGCGCGCGCCGCAGATCTGGCGCTGGCCCGGGTAGTCGGGAACGGACGCGCTCGTCACCGGGCTCCCGTTGAGCACAGTGACGGTGGTGGCGCCCAGCGACAGGGCCCGCTCGCGTACGCGGCGCACGGCGGCGGAATCCTGGCTCTCCTCGATGCTCTCGGTGACCCGCGTCTCGCCGTCGGTGACGCCGAGCACCTGGAAGAAGAACGAGAACACGTCCTGCTGCGCGGTGGGCTGCAGCGGGAGCCGGAACGACAGCGTGAGCAGCCCGTCGAACTGGTTGGGGTCGGCCGTGGAGGGGAGCGATCGGTTCGCGGTCGAGCTCTTGCTGCGCACCACGTAGCCCACGGGGAAGATCTCCGTGACGTCGACGGGCTTCGCGATCGCGGCGACCTCGGCCTCGGTGAGCGCTTGGATCACGTCCGGGTAGATCGCCTGCATGCTCACCAGGTCGCTCCCCAGCGCCACGGCGCCGGTGGGCACCACCAGCCGAGCGACGTTGCTGTCGGCCGGCGTGCCGTCGAAGCGGCGGAGGTTGGCCAGCGCGGTGCCGCTCACCGTGCCCGCGCGCGACACCAGCAGCATGGTCAGGTTGCTGAGCGGCGTGCCGGTGCCGTTGCGCACGCGGTAGGTGAACGACACGTACCGCTGGCCGCCCTGCCCGCGCACTCCCTCGATGAACGAGGAAGACGACACCTGCTCGAACACGACGCCGGCACCGGCGTTCGTGAGCGCCAGGCGCGCGCCGTCGCCGGCAGGTGCGATGGACGTGACGGTGGACCCCATCTGGTCGGTGCCGATCCCGCTCACGGCGATCTGGTACACGCCGACGGGAGTCGGGCCCGGATTGGTCGTCGGCGGGCCCGTGGGCGGAGTGGTGGGCGTGCTCCGGTCGGTGCAGGCCGCCACGAACGCGACGACGAGCAACGCCAGGGAGCGGCGGTTGAGCAGGCGCATGATGGTGTGCGGAAAGCCCGGAAGGTCCCGGGATGAGACAGCGTCGGGACGGCGCGGAGTGCGCCGCCCCGCTGGCGGTGTGGGAGCCGGGGAAGCTCCGGTGCTAGAGGCCGCCGCTGAGAAGCGTCTCGGTCGTCAGCCCGCCCAGCGCCTCTACCGTCGGCACCACGAAGGGTTGCCGGCCGCGGGCCTGCGCTTCCGCAGGCTGGGAGCCGGCGCGGGGTGTCTCGGGTTCGAGAGGTGTCTCGTACATCGATCGTCTCCGGCCTGGAGTGAAAGGGGCCCGGAAGGAGCTGGGCTCCGGCAAGCACGGGCGGTCCCCGACCAGTACACTCTAGGGGCCAGGTCCGCCAGCGTCAAGCACACGGTACGATCACGCCACTGCGGTGCTACCCCGCAGCACGCGAGGGTGTCTTCGATCACGCTGCGCAACCTGTACGGGTTCGCGGAAGGCGTCCCCGGCCGGGTACGAGCCGGCGGCGTGGGTCAGCGCCGCCACGTTCGGCAGCTCCCGCACGGGCCGTGCCGCATCGGGCCAGCAGCGGACGCGGGCCGTCCCGAGCGGGGCCTCATCTACATGCGGGGCAATCGGATCGCCTCTCGCCAGGTGATCGCCGACCCTGTCATCCCGCCACACGTGTGACGAGCGAAGCATCCACGTCGGCGGGGAGGGCGAGGGTGGACAGGTCGCAGAGCGGGGCCCAGCGGTCCAGCAGCGCCTTGGCGTCGCCGCGAAGCACCGCCTTGTCGACCGCAGCCAGTTGGGCCGGATCGGTCACCGTGCGGCAGAGGGGGAAGCGCTCTTCCTGCACGGCCGATGAGGCGATGCGGCCCGCCTTGGCGTCGGCGACGAGGTCGGCGGTCATCTCCACCCACAGGCGGTAGAGGGCGGCGCGCACCTCATCCACCGTCTCCCCGCCATGCAAGCGCACCAGCCGCCTGGTGATGATCGCGCCCGTGTCGATGCCGGCATCCACCCGGAACGCCGTCGCCCCCAGCGGCACGCCGCGGATGAGGGAGTTGGCGACGGGGCTGTTGCCGCGGATCCATGGGAGCACCCCCGGATGAACGTTCACCACGCCTTCACGGGGGATGGAAAGCACGTCCGTGCCCACCAGCCCGCAGCGTGCGAGCACGGCCACGCCTGCGTCCAGCCGACGGAGATCGCGCTTCATCCTCTCCCCGTTCAGCGTGCCGGACACGATCACCGTCCCGGCGTCGGCCGCCGCCCGCGCGTGGGCACGCTGCCGCACCCGGACGCGCGCCCAGCGCAGCGGAGTGCGCGCGAGCGCTGCCATCCGCCCCGCGCGCGTCGCCGGTTTGCGCCACTCGCGCAGCACGGGAGGCGCATACAGCAGCAGCGCGTCGGCCGGCGTGCCGCGCTCCTTCAGAAGCGCGAGTACGTCGTCCGTGAACTTCCCTCCTGGCGAGACGATCACGACACGGCGGCTGCTCATCTTGTGCGGCGGATGGGGAGGAGAATGGGGTCGAAGCGCGCAACGGCGTATTGCAAGCGACGCGGACTCGACAGTACCGCGCCTCGGAATGTGGAGGAATTCACCGTCCAAGGCGAGGGTCACGCCCGGAGCATCCGCCGAGGGCTGGGCAAAGGTCGCGGCCGGTATCCGATGAAAGGGCCCAAACATCCGCCAAGCAAGCGGTCGGCTAAAGAAAAGTATTGACGTAAAATATTTGACGCTTACTGTGTGACAAGAACACGAATGGCCTGGGTCCCCCGACCTTGCTGGTGTCCGGGTAGTCCACCCCCTGTTCTTGCCGTGGGGCATCGTTGTGTTTCTCCCTGCCCATGCGGCCAGGACTTCTTAGTTTGCCTCGAAAGGAGTCACATGAACATCCTCCCTCGCATCCCCCGTGGCCTCTCCCTGCGGCGCATGGCGCTCATGCTCATGCTGGGCCTGGCGCTCCTGGCGCCGGTGCAAGCCTTCGCACTCATCGTTGTTCGAACCGTCACGATCCACTACTTCCTGGGTATCGAGATCTATAGAACGGAAACCGTGACGATCATCGGCAACTCCTGACCATCCCGTAACTCGGGTCGGGGGACCCCAGGCTGCACGTGCCGGTCACCTCAATCGCACCCGCTGGCCACCGGTCCTTCCCGGACCTCCATCCGCCGAGCCGTACGTTCATGAGCACCTCGCCCCATGCCCCGATCCCACCGGCCCCGCGCGGGACGGATGCCACGCCGCGGGCTCTCGACAGAAGGGCCGAGTGATGGAGACCCTGATCTACGACCTCCGCTACGCGGTACGCAGCCTGAAGAAGCGGCCCGCCTTCACGCTGGCGGCCCTGCTCACGCTGATGCTCGGGATCGGCGGGACCACGGCGATGGTCAGCCTGATCAACGCGATGCTCCTTCGCCCGCTCCCGGTGCGCCAGCCGGACGAGCTGGTGTCTGTGTACGCACAGCCGGTCAACGGCCCGGCGGACCTGTACTTCTCCTATCCGGACTACGAGGAGCTGCGGAGCGGAAGCACCGGGGCCGCCTTGCTGAGCGCCTTCGGCCTCCAGCCGTTCAACATCGGGGTGGGAGAAGCGGCGACCACGACGGTGGGCGCCTTCGCTACGGCGAACTACTTCAACGTGCTGGGGATCGCCCCGGAGCGCGGTCGCTTTTTCCTGGCGCAGGAGGGCGAGCCGGGGGCCGAGGTCGTCGTGGTGCTCAGCCACGACCTGTGGAAGCGGCGGTTCGGCGCGGATCCCTCCATCGTGGGGCAGACCACGCACCTCAACGGGCAGCCCGCTACGGTGATCGGCGTCGCGCCCGAACGCTTCAACGGCACCATCAGCCTGGTGGGGATCGACTTCTGGGTGCCGACGTCGGCCTACCCCCTGCTCCTTCCCGACCACGATCTGCGCACGCCCAGCCGCTGGCTGCAGGTGTTCGGGCGGCGCGCGCCGGGAATACAGCCGAAGCGGCTGGAGGCCTCGCTGACCGCGGCCGCCAAGCGCTTCACGAGCCCGGGCGACGCGCAGGGGCGGCAGCTCCGCGGCATGTCGGTCAAGCCCCTCCAGGGCCTGGTGGGCGAGGCGCGCCAGGGTGCGTGGCGGGTGAGCACGCTGCTGTTCGTCACCGCGCTGCTGGTGCTCGCCATCGCCAGCCTCAACGTGGCCGGGATGCTCCTGGCCGGGGCCGCGTCGCGTCGCGGGGAGATCGCGGTGCGGCTCGCCATGGGAGCGGACCGCGGGCGCCTGCTGCGCCAGCTGCTGACCGAGAGCGCCCTCCTCTGGCTGCTGGGGGGGCTCTGCGGCGCGCTGCTGGCCATCTGGCTCGTCCGGCTGCTCCCCGCGCTGATCCCGGTGGAGCAGGCGTTCCCCATGCGGCTGGGGCTGGACCTGAGGCTCGACGGAAGGGTGCTGGCGTTCACGCTCGCCCTCTCCCTCGTCACCGGCATCACCTTCGGCCTCAGCCCCGCGCTCCAGTCTCTCAAGCTGGACCTGGTGAGCACCCTCAAGGACCGGACGACCTCCGGACA
The DNA here is from genome assembly GCA_035696245.1 of Longimicrobiaceae bacterium. Taxonomy (NCBI): domain Bacteria; kingdom Pseudomonadati; phylum Gemmatimonadota; class Longimicrobiia; order Longimicrobiales; family Longimicrobiaceae; species Longimicrobiaceae bacterium. The sequence continues at coordinate 20,325 of DASRQW010000176.1, forward strand.
GCGCCTGTCCGGCCGGCGCAACACGCTGGTCACGGTGCAGGTCGCGGCGTCCTTCGTCCTGCTGGTGGTCGCCGGGCTCTTCCTGCGCGCCGTCCAGCACGCGTATGCCTCCGATCCCGGCTTCGACCCGGACGGGGTGACCGTGGGCGTGGTGGACCTGGGAAACGTCCGGGGATACCCCGAGGCGCGCGGCCGGGAGCTCTACGCAACCCTGCTCTCGCGGCTTCGGGCGAGGCCGGAGGTGCAGTCGGTGAGCCTGGCCTCGCAGGTTCCGCTGGACGGCTCGCAGGCGCTGATCGTCATCCGCGACCCCTCGTCCATGGACGCGAACGACGGGCTGCGCACGGTTCCCTACTCGGTGGTGGGGCCGGACTACTTCCGCACGTTGCGCATTCCGCTTGCCCAGGGGCGGGAGTTCACCGCAGCGGACCGGGCGGGGACCGCGACGGTGGCGGTGGTGAGCGAGGGGATGGCGCGCAAGCTGTGGGGCACCGCCAACCCCGTCGGGAAGACGATCCAGATCGGCTCCGCGACGGTGTACGTGGTGGGAGTAGCCAAGGACGTGCAGAGCCAGACGATGGGCGAGGTCCCGCCCGCGTTCCTGTACCTGTCGTTCGGACAGCGGTACGCGGCCCGGCTGAACGTGCTCGTTCGCGCGCACGGCCAGCCGGTGAGGCTCATCAGCGAGGAGGTGCGCGGCCTCGACCCCAACCTTCCGCTCGCCGTCGCGAGGCCGTTCAGGGAGATGATCGTCACTCTCATGCCCCAGCGCATCATCGCGATCCTGATGGGAACGTTCGGGTTCTTCGGCCTTCTGCTCGCCGCCGTGGGAATCTATGGGGTGGTCGCATACTCCGTCGCCCAGCGGTCGCCGGAGATCGCGGTCCGGATGGCCGTGGGTGCCCAGCTGCGTGACGTCCTCTGGCTGGTGCTGCGCCAGGGAGTCGTCCTGGTCGCGGTGGGAGTCGGGTTCGGCATCGCAGCGACGTTCAGCGTCTCGGGCGTTCTTCGTAACTCGCTGGCGGGACAGAGCGCGACCGATCCCGTGGTGGTCGTGGCCGTGGTTCTCACCCTCCTCTGCGTGACCGTGGCCGCGTGCTACTTCCCCGCGCGCCGTGCGGGCCGGATAGA
>DASRQW010000177.1 GCA_035696245.1 Longimicrobiaceae bacterium
ACCAGACCCCGGACTTTTCTAAATCAACGCGACACCCCGCCCAATGCGATGCGCCGTTCGCCTACGCGCACGGAGTTGCGCGCATCGACGGACGTCGGCCCATCCTCCGCAGTCCTGCATCGGGGCGGGAGTTGCGCGGCGGGGGATGCGTATGCTGGATCGCCGGGCGCGAGACGATCCCGCTCGTCCTGGTGTCATTCTCGCGCGGCGCCGGACGTTGACCGTAGGATCCTGCGCACCGCCGAACCCGAACCGTACCGGTCCATGCGAGCTCCCGCCTTCCTCCGCCCCGCCCTCGCCGCCGCCGCTCTGCTGGCGCTCGCGTCGTGCAACATCACCGACGCCGAGAGCACGGTGGACGCGCGCATCCAGAACGCCAGCGTCTACACGCTGCAGGGCGTCACCGTGCACTTCGCCGAGGGCGACGTGGTGTTCGGCGACATCGCGCCGGGCCAGCTCTCGGCGTCGAAGCGCACCGGCGTCGCCTACACGAACGAGTACATCGAGGCGACGGTCCAGGGCCAGCGGATGGTCCAGCAGCCCATCGACCACACGGGCGACCCGGTGCTGGAGCGGGGCTCGTACACCTACGTGCTCACCGTCTCGTCCCCCACCGACCCGAACGGCCTCCACTCCTCGCTCCACCGCGACAAGTGAAGCCGCCGGCTCCTGGCCGCAGCGGCCTGAGCCGACGTAGCCGTAGTCGGGACACATCGCCCCCGCAGCCTGCACCGGCTGCGGGGGCGATGTGTCGCAGGACAGCTCGTGATTCCGGGACGACGGCCGCCGCCGAGCCGTTGAAGCCCGCGTGGAGACGACGCCGTCCGCGGACGTTCAGCGGGCTCCGCCGGTTCAGCGCGCATCCGACGCACTCGCGCATCCGCGGAGGGGCTGCGGGGACGGGAGATGCGGGGCCGCCGTGCATCTCCCGAAAACCGGCGTTGTTCGAACGGCGCGAGAAACGTATTCTCCCCGCACCCGCTCGCTTCGCCCCCGCCGTGGAGAACCGATGACCTCCGTCCGCATCCGACGAATCGCCGCGCTCCTGATCGCCGTCGCCGCATCTCCCGCCGCGCCCCGCATCTCCCTCGCCCAGAACACGCAGCAGACGCAGGCGCAGGCGGGGCCGCTGCCGTCCATCGCCGCGAAGACGCAGGGGATGGAGCGGCAGGACGGCTTCCTGCCGCTGTACTGGGACGAGCGCGGCGGCAAGCTGTGGCTGGAGATCCCGCGGATGGAGCAGGAGATGATCTATGTCGTCTCGCTGCCCGTGGGCATCGGGTCGAACGACGTGGGGCTGGACCGCGGGCAGCTGGGCGGCGAGCGCATCGTGAAGTTCCAGCGCGTGGGGCCGCGGGTGCTGATGGTGCAGCCCAACCTGGGCTTCCGCGCGGTGACGGAGAACGCCGACGAGCGGCGCGACGTGGAGGAGAGCTTCGCCACGTCGGTGCTGTGGGGCTTCAAGGTGGAGGCGGAGACGGACGGCCGCGTGCTGGTGGATGCGACCGACTTCGCGTTGCGCGACGCTCACGGGGTGGCGCGCACGCTCAAGCAGACGAAGCAGGGCGACTTTCGCCTGGACCCCGCCCGCAGCGCCGTGTATCCCCCGCGGACAAAGGCGTTCCCGCGGAACACGGAGATCGAGGCGACGCTCACCTTCGCGGGCGACGCGCCGGGCGAGTGGGTGCGCGACGTGGCCCCCACGCCCGAGGCGCTGACGGTGCGCGAGCGGCAGTCGTTCGTGGCCCTGCCCGAGCCGGGCTTCGTCCCCCGCCGCAGCGACCCGCGCGCGGGCTACTTCGGCATCCAGTACGCGGACTACGCGCAGCCGTTCTCGCAACCGCTCGTCCAGCGCTTCATCACCCGGCACCGGCTGGAGAAGCGGGACCCGAACGCGGCGGTCTCGGACCCGGTGAAGCCCATCGTGTACTACGTGGACCGCGGCGCGCCGGAGCCCATCCGCACGGCGCTGCTGGAGGGTGCGCGCTGGTGGAACCAGGCGTTCGAGGCGGCGGGCTACCGCAACGCCTTCCGGGTGGAGCTGCTGCCGGAGGGCGCGGACCCCATGGACGTGCGCTACAACGTGATCCAGTGGGTGCACCGCGCCACGCGCGGCTGGAGCTACGGCTCGTCCGTCACCGACCCGCGCACGGGCGAGATCATCAAAGGGCACGTCTCGCTCGGCTCCCTGCGGGACCGGCAGGACTTCCTGATCGGCGAGGCGCTCACGCAGCCGTACGGCGCCAGCGACGACGTACCCGAGGCGCTGAACGCGCTGGTCCTGGCCCGCATCCGCCAGCTCGCGGCGCACGAGGTGGGGCACACGCTGGGGCTGGCGCACAACTACATCGCCAGCGCGCAGGGCCGCGCGTCGGTGATGGACTACCCTCACCCCGTGGCGACGCTGGCGGCGGACGGGCGCGTGGACGTCTCCAACGCGTACCCCGAGGGCATCGGCGCGTGGGACAAGGTGGCGATCACGTACGGGTACGCGCAGGTGCCGCCTGGCGCGGGCGAGGCGGCGGCGCTCACGCGCGTGATCGACGAGGCGCGGGCGCGGGGCCTCACCTTCCTGACCGATCAGGACGCGCGGCCGGCGGGCAGCATCCACCCGCAGGTGCACCTGTGGGACAACGGGACGAGCAGCGCGGCGGAGCTGGACCGGGTGATGCGCGTGCGCCGCGCGGCGCTGGACCGCTTCGGCGAGGCGGCCATCCGCCGCGGTACGCCGCTGGCCACGCTGGAGGAGGCGCTGGTGCCGCTCTTCCTCTTCCACCGCTACCAGGTGGAGGCGGCGGCCAAGGCGGTGGGCGGCCAGTACTACACGTACGCCCTGCGCGGCGACGGCCAGCAGCCGGTGCGCCCCGTGCCCGCGGCCGAGCAGGAGCGGGCGATGGCGTCGCTGCTCGCCACGCTGGACCCGGCGCAGCTGGCGCTGCCCAGACCGCTGCTCTCCATCATCCCGCCGCGGCCGGCCACCTTCGAGCCGCACCGCGAGCTGTTCGAGCGCTACACCGGCCTGGCGTTCGACGCGGTCTCGCCCGGCGCGGCGGCGGCGGACATCACGGTGGGGATGATCCTGCAGCCGCAGCGCGCGGCGCGCCTGGTGGAGCAGCACGCGCTCGATCCCTCGCTGCCGGGGCTGAACGGCACCATCGACCGCCTGGTCGCCGGCGCGTGGGACCGGCGCCCCGCCACGCCGTACGAGGCGGAGATCAATCGCGCGGTCGAGCGCGTGATCGTGGACCGGCTGATGGACCTCGCCGCGACGGCGCCGATGCCGCAGGTGCGCGGCGGGGCGCAGCTCGCCCTTCGCCAGCTGCGCGACCGCATGCACCTGTCCGGCGCCACGAACGCGGCCGACCGCGCCAACGCCGAGCTGATCGAGAGCGACATCGCCCGTTTCCTGGAGCGCCCGTACGACCCGGCCAAGCGCCTGGAGCCCATCTCCCCGCCCCCCGGCAGCCCCATCGGCGACGAGGACGAGTTCTGATCGGGAGCGCAGATGCCTTTCCCCATCAGCCGGAGCGGCACCGTCACCGTCCCGCTCGATCCCGGCGCGGAGCAGACGACGGATGCGGTCCTGTCGCGCATCGCCACCGCCCTGGTCGAACGTGGCGCCGACCCGCCGGTGCGGGAGGGTGATGCGTGGAGTTTCCGGGTTCGGCCCAGGGCCACGTTCGGCAAGCCGAGGACCCGGTTCATGGGCGCGCTTTCGGAGATCACGATATGGATCTCGGTCGATTCGCGGTCCGCGATCATCCGCTACCACCTGCGACACAAGTGGCTGGTCCAGGCGCTGATGGCGGCCGGGGTGGCGCTTTTCGACTGGCACTCGCCGGCGCGGATGTGCGGGGTCTTTCTAATCGGCTGGTCCTGGCTTTGTGCGCCGACCTACCTCCTGTCCAACTATGCGTTTCCGCGGTTTCTCCGCGCGACTGCGCTCGCCGGCCCGCTGCCGCCGCGGTCCGAAACCGCGGTGCGCGGCCGCGATCCCGGCTCGCGCGCACTGAACGACCAGTCTCCATCGTCTGAACCTTTGCTCCACGGTGACGTCGATGGGCGGCCGCTCGCCTCGCGTTTGAAGCACGAAGAAGCTTGATATGGCGTCCGCGGCGATGTTGATTACCAATCACTATCGCAGCCCCGCCGGACATCCATCTACGCTGGAGTTTGCACCATGCTCCGCAGCATCCTCGCGGTTGCGGCCGGTTTCGTGGCGATCTTCGTGCTCTCGGTAGGCACGGATTTGATCGTGCACATGCAGCTCCCGCAGGCTTTCGACGCGGCGGGCCACACGAGCGACGCCACGGTGCTGGCGCTGACGATCGTGTACGTGGGCATCTTCGCGACCGCGGGCTGCTACCTCGGGGCGCGGCTCGCGCCCAATCGGCCCATGCGGCACGCGCTGGTCCTGGGACTTCTCGGCCTCGCCTTCAGCATCGCGGGCACCGCGGCGGCCTGGGACACCGCGCCGGCGTGGTATCACGTCGTCTCGCTCGTCCTGGTGATGCCGTACGCCTGGGCAGGCGGCCGCCTGGCCGAGCTCCGCGACGCGCGCCACGCATCCCCCGTCCCCAACGCCCTCGCCTGACCGCGTTCGGGAGATGCACGGCGGCCGATCATCGCCTCGCATCCCCCGAAAACGATCGGCATGGCGGAAGATGAAGAGCCGGCGACCCTGCCTCGGTCGCCGGCTTTTCGTCCATCAACGATCCCCCGTCTTGGTAGGGGAGCACCTGCGTGTGCTTCCGCCTCTCGGTCGCGACATCACCGGACGAAGCCGCGTCGGCGCTGCGGATGTATCGC
>DASRQW010000178.1 GCA_035696245.1 Longimicrobiaceae bacterium
CCGACACCGGCACGCCCGCCTTCGCCAGCTTCTCGATGGCGTCCAGCCGCTTGGCCGGCGTGGACGTGCGCGGCTCCATGATGCGCTGCAGGTCCGCGTCGAGCGTGGTGACGGAGAGGTTGACGACCACGGCCTCGTGCGCGGCGAGCTCCGCCAGCACGTCGGCGTCGCGGGTGACGAGGTGGTTCTTGGTGATGACGGCCACCGGGTTGCGGAACTCCGCCAGCACCTCCAGGCAGCCGCGCGTGATGCGCAGCCGCCGCTCCACGGGCTGGTACGGGTCCGTCACCCCGCTCAGGCCGATGGGCGTGGGCGTCCAGCTCCGCGCCGACAGCTCCTTGCGAAGCAGGGCCGGCGCGTCCTCCTTGACCATGATGCGCGTCTCGAAGTCCAGCCCGGCCGAGAAGCCCAGGTACTCGTGCGTGGGCCGCGCGAAGCAGTAGATGCAGCCGTGCTCGCACCCGCGGTACGGGTTGAGCCCCACGTCAAAGCTGACGTCGGGGCTGTCGTTGCGCGTGAGCAGCTTCTGCGTGGGGTCACGGAAGAAGAGCGTGCGCGGGCCGGGATCGTCCGGGTCGCGCGTCTCGTCGTCGGGGGCGTACGACAGCCGCTCGAAGCGGTTGGGCGGGTTGTCGGCGGCGCCGCGCCCGCGGATGGTCACCAGGTTCGTCGTCATGCGTCCGGCACTGCGAAAGGTGGGGTGTTTCGGCGTTTGTTCGGAAGATAACACATCCGCCGAAATCCTTCCACTGCCGGGAGATGCATGGGCTGGAGGCGATCGGGACGGCCTCTGGATCCGTCGGCCGGCGTGCTGCGTGCGGCTGGTCAGGCGTCAGGCGTGGAGCTGTTCGCGAGAGGCGGGAGAGGCGCGGTCGGCTCGGGCGCGCGCCGGCGCTTCCAGCCGGTGCCGTAGGCGAGCGCCGCGGCCGCGGGCAGGAGCACGGCCAGGTCGGCCATGGTGTTGCCGATGGCGCTCGCCACGATGCCCGGCGTGAGATGGCCCTCCACGATCACGGCCGCGAGCGGCCCCGCGGCCATGCCCGCCAGCATCGCGCCCCACCACGCCGGCCGAGGTGCGATGAGGTAGACCAGGAGGATCACCCCGGCAGTCGCGTGCGTCTCGATGTACGCAGTCCCCCGGTGCGCGTCGAGCTCAACGAGCGCGAAGGCGAAGATCAGGAGCGCGAGCCCGAAGACGATCGCCGCGATTCGTAGCGCTTTCTCGCGGCCGGCCGTCACGACGACCATCCCGGGGCGGCGTTTGTCAGGCGTGTGAGACATTCTCCGGCACGCGCGAGCATCGTCCTCATCTGTCGTCTACGTGAGATGTTTTTCTTGGTGGTCATCGGTCGGGGGCGTGGCATAGGGGTGGGTTTACGCGATTCGTTCATGGTGTGGACGACGCCGGAAGATCCTCGGGTCTGCCTTCTGGCTGGCGGGTGTCGTAGATCACACCCTCGACCGCGAACGGGACGGGGGACGACGGATCGGAGGCATGGTGCCGAACGAGCCGGCGCATATGGTTCAGCCCGTCGCGGAAGCTATCGCGGTGATCCGCATCTCCTGGATCGAAAAAATCCCTCGTGACCCGCTCCTCCAGTGCTTCGGAGACGCAGGCCAGCAGGTACACGGGGGTGTCTATCCAGTCGTAGTGTATCTGCTCGGCCTCTGGGATCGAATAGACCTCCGCAGCCACCGCCCGCGCGTTCTCCCCTGAACCGATGAGCGCAAGCGCGGCGGACAGCTCCTCTTCCGTGAAGAGGCCCAAGTAGTTGCGATCTCTGTTCATCACGTATCGATCAAGGTAGAGGACCTTGCACCATGTGCAGGTCGGAGCCACCGGCCCATGATGCATTCCCGATCCAGAGACGAAAGCCTCCGATGGACGGGGTGAAGTATCCAACGCAATTGATCGTGATCCAACCTGATTCGGCGAACCACGAGCCATCGCGATTCGCGGTGGGATGAGTGAGCGTGTAGCGTGCCGGCGACCACCCTCCACCCTTCAGATTCGCCCCGTCGAACCTGAACTCCTGCACGCCTGCGCCGCCCACCGGGATCAGTGCGGTAATAAGCTTGCCACCTAGCATCGTGGGGCACCAAGTGGAAGGAGCGGTAGAGTCTGCCGGAGGCTCGCCGGGAGGGGTGGGCGGATCCGGAGCCGGCGTGGGGTCCCCGCCGCCACCCCCGGTGCCACCGGGGTCATACGACGGAGGCTCGGGGATCGTAGGGGTCGGCTCCCCAGCCTGTGCGCACTCGTATGCAAACTCGTGGAGGTGGCCGTAGGCGTCGGTGCACCACTCCGAGAAGTCGGTGGTGAGCGGCGCCAGGGTGACGCCGAACACTGTCGTGCTGTCGGGCGCGATATCTCCCCGTGCTCCGGCCCTTCGCTGTCCGGGTTGGGTGATGCCGCCGTCGCTCCCGCATGCTACCGCCCCGACGATCGAGGCCAGAGCTATGGATGTTGCCCAGATCTGGAGCGAACGTCCGGTGAGGTTGATCATGGCAGATTCCAATGTGAAGGCGCATGTAAGGCGATTCGATAGTTTTGGCAATATGGAATCGGATGTCTCTGCGTACAATAATCGCCGACGGGTGGCGCTGTCGAATCGCGGCTGATCTTGGACCGCCGGTCAGGAGGATAGGTGAGGCTTCCCAACTGGCAAGCTTCTCGCTCCGGCCGCCGCGCATCTCCACAGCAATCGCACTCACACGAAATTCCATCCCGATGACGCGCTGGCAGGGGCTACACGTAGAGACGGAAGGCACGGGCATCTCGCAGCCGCTGAGCGAGCAGGTGAACCTGCTGGGCGGCATGCTGGGGCAGGCCATCAGCCGGCAGGCGGGGCCGGAGATGCTGGCGCTGGTGGAAGAGCTCCGGCTGCTGTGCAAGCGCGCCGCGAACGAGAACGCGCCGCAGCTGCGCGACCGGGCGGCCGAGACCGTCCGCGGGCTGGACCACGAGCGCATCGTGTGGCTGCTGCGGGCGTACACCGCGTTCTTCCACCTGGTGAACCAGGCCGAGAAGCAGGAGATCGTGCGCATCAACCGCGAGCGGGCGCGGCACGGCGCGGGCGAGACGCGGCCCGAGTCCATCGACCAGGCCGTCGCGGAGCTGAAGGCGCGCGGGCTGTCGAAGGCCGATGCGCTGACGCTGCTCGCGCGGCTGGACGTGCAGCCCACCCTCACCGCGCACCCCACCGAGGCGCGGCGGCGCAGCATATTGCTCAAGCAGCAGCGCATCGCCGCGCTGCTCCAGGGCGCGCGCGGCTGCGACGCCACGCCCGAGGAGACCGAGGCGGCGCTGGACGAGCTGGCCAACCAGATCGCGCTCCTCCTCGCCACCGACGAGGTGCGCGGCGAGCGCCCCACCGTGCAGGACGAGGTGGAGCACGGCCTCTACTTTCTGCTGGGTCCCATCTGGGAGGCCATTCCCCGCATCCACGAAGACCTCCGCCGCGCCCTCGCCCGCCACTACGGCGACGCGGCGGATGGCGCGTCCGCAGATGCTGCATCGGCAGATGGCGCTTCGGGAGATGAGAAGCCTGCCGCCAGCGGCTCGACAGCAGGCGCTTCGGGAGATGCGCATCGCGACGATGACAGCGCATCGGGAGATGTGGATCGGGCGGACGGCGGTGCGGTCCGCGGCACATCGGCGGATGCGCAGATGGCGGCCCCTTCGGGAGATGCCGCGCCGGGCAACGCGGAGTCGGCCAGTTGTGCATCTACCGACGGCGTGCCGGTGTTCCTGCGCTACAGGTCGTGGATCGGCGGGGACCGCGACGGGAACCCGAACGTGACGCCGCAGGTCACGCGCTGGACGCTGGCCGCGCACCGCCGCGCCGTGCTGGGCCAGTACCTGGGCGAGCTTCGTGAGCTGCGCCGCGAGCTGAGCCTGTCCGAGCGCTGGGCACCCGCGCCGCCGGAGCTGCTGGAGTCCATCGACCGCGACGGGGCGGAGGTGAAGCTGGAGGGCCGCCACACGCGCGGCGAGCCGTACCGCCTGAAGACCAGCTACCTGATGGCGCGCATCGAAGGCCTGCGCGCCGCCGCGAGCCGCGACGTCGCCGCGCTGGACGCATCCTCATCCGCCGTCCCCCCGCTGGCCGACGCCGGTTCGGGGGCGGCGATGTACGACGGCGCGCGGTTCGTCGCGGACCTGGAGCTGCTGGAGCGGTGCCTGGCGGGGAGCGGCTTCGGCGACGTGGCGCGGCACGGGCGGCTGGCGCGGCTGCTGGTGCTGGCGCGCACCTTCGGCTTCCACGTGGCCGCGCTGGACGTGCGCCAGCACAGCGGCGTGCACGAAGAGGCGGTGGCCGCCATCCTCCGCGCCGCGGGAGTGGCGGACGACTACGCGTCGCTCGATGAAGATGCGCGCCTGGCCGTGCTCTCCGCCGAGCTGCGCAACCCGCGGCCGCTGCTCCCGCCCGGCGCCGAGCTGCCGGACGCTGCGCGCATCGCCCTGGAGACGTTCGCCGTGGTGCGCGAGGCGCTGGCGCGCGAGCCGGCCAGCATCGGCAGCTACATCGTGAGCATGACGCACGACACCAGCGACCTGCTGGAGCCGCTGCTGCTGGCCAAGGAGGCGGGGCTGTGGCGCCCCGGCACGCCCTGCCCGCTGGACGTGGTGCCGCTGTTCGAGACCATCGAGGACCTGGACGCCAGCGACGCGCGCATGCGGGCGCTGTTCGCGCAGCCCGAGTACGCCGCGCACCTGCAGGCGCGCGGGCGGTTCCAGGAGATCATGGTCGGCTACTCGGACAGCAACAAGGACGGGGGCTACTGGATGGCGAACTGGGCGCTGCACCGGGCGCTGGACCGCCTGGGCCGCGCCTGCGCCGCGGCGGGCGTGGACGTGCGCTTCTTCCACGGCCGCGGCGGCACCGTGGGCCGCGGCGGCGGCCGCGCCGGCGAGGCCATCCTGGGCATGCCGCCGGCCGTGCACAACGGCCGCATCCGCGTGACCGAGCAGGGCGAGGTCATCTCGTTCCGGTACGCGCTGCCGGAGCTGGCGCGGCGACACATGGAGCAGCTCGCGAACGCGATGATCGTCTCCCTCGCCTCCGCGTCCGCGGGCGGGGAGCAGGCGGAGCGCGGACGGGATGCGGATGCGGAGCGGCTGATGGACCGCATCGCCACGCGGTCGATGGAGGCGTACCGCGGGCTGGTGGACGCGCCGGGGTTCTGGGACTGGTTCACGCGCGCCACGCCCATCGAGCAGATCAGCCGCCTGCCCATCGCGTCGCGACCGGTGGCGCGCACGGGCGGCAAGGCGAACCTGGAGAACCTGCGCGCGGTGCCGTGGGTGTTTGCGTGGACTCAGGTGCGCTACCTCGTGCCCGGCTGGTACGGCATCGGCGCCGCGCTCGCCGAGGCGATGGAGGACGAAGGCGCCGCGGACACGCTCGCTCGCCTGGAGCGCGAGTGGACCTTCTTCCGTGCCGTGGTGGAGAACGCCGAGCGCGAGATGGCCCGCGCCCGCCTCCCCATCGCCCGCCACTACGCCGCACTCGCCGAAGACGTCGCGCCGGACGCCGATCCCCGCGATGGAAACGTCGATCGAGACGGCGCCGAGGCGGAGACTCCGCGCGCGATCGAAGCGGATTTCGAGCGGGCCCGCCGCGCGATCCTGCGCATCACGGGCGAGCGCGAGCTCCTGGACAACAGCCCTGTGATCCAGAAGTCCATCTCGCTCCGCAACCCCTACACGGACGTGCTCAACCTCCTCCAGGTCGAGCTGATCCGCCGCTACCGCGCCGCCGCGGAGGACGACCGCGAGCCGCTGCGCCAGGCGCTCTTCCTCAGCGTGAACGGCATCGCCGCCGCCATGCAGAGCACGGGGTGAGCAGTTCCGGCGGAGACTGGACATGGATCAGGTTATCTGATATTCTGATAATCATCTGCTGATGGAGGTAGTGATGAACACGAAGAGATCCGTGACAGAAGTCGCACGCAACTTCGCCGAGTACGTGAACCGGGTTTCCTACAAAGGAGAAAGTTTCGTGTTGATGCGAGGAAAACGACCTGTCGCGGAGCTGCGTCCGGTCCCAGCAGGCATGAAGCTGGGGGAGCTGCTAGATCTGCTCGCTTCCATGCCACGTCTCGATTCTGCGGAGCTAGATGAATTCGAGAAGGACATCGCGGACGCGCGCCGGGAAGTTGACGCGATACCGATCATGGATCCGTGGGACTCCTGATCGACACGAGCACGCTCATCGCTTGGGAGCGAGCCCTGGACACAGCGCCTCAACAGGTTGCACCGCTTCGCAGTCAGGATTCCTTCGTCTCGGTGGTCACAGCCAGCGAGTTGCTCCACGGCGTCCACCGCGCAAGGGATGCAGCGTTGAGGGCTAGGCGCTCAGCTTCGGTCGAGCTCTTGCTTTCACGGATGCCTCTGCTCCCCATCGACGTGATGGTTGCGCGCGCTCATGCGCGTGTATGGGCGGAACTGGCGGCAGCGGGGACGGTGATCGGGATGAACGACATGTGGCTAGCGGCGACGTGCCTTGTACATGGGCTTACGATGGTGACCGCAAACATCAAGGACTTCAAACGCGTACCGGGACTTACGGTACGAACGGCGATCGACGACTAGTCGTGCCAGGCCCCACATTGCAATTCAGATCGCCTCCTCACGGTCCGTGGGGAGGCGATCTGAGTTTATTGTTCCCACGGCGCGCAGCTATCGCGCGACGGCGGGGACGTGGATGGCGGTGAGCACGCCGAGGGCGGCGACGAGGCCGGCGAACGTGGCGAAGGTGCGCCAGTCCGGCTCGTCCGCGGCGGGGGTGAACGCCCGCCACACGGCCAGCAGGGTGGGCAGCGACATCCAGCGGGATCCGGTCGCGAGCCACACCCCGGCGAAGAGCGCGGCGATCATCCACCGCTGGGCCCGCGTGAGCGCCGCGAAGCCGCGGGCTCCGTCGAGCTGCCAGACGGGCGTGAGGTTGAGGAGGTTGAGCAGTGCCCCGCTCCACGCCAGAGCGGCCCACAGCCCGAAGCCGGTGGCCAGGTGCAGGCCCCAGCACGCCACCGCCCCCCCCAGGCCCCACAGCGGGCCCGCCATGCCGATGCGCGCATCCTGCCGGGGAGTGGTCAGCCCCTGCCGAAGCCGGATCAGGGCACCCAGGCCGGGCACGAACATCGGCGCGTCGGCTTTCATGCCGTAGCGACGAAGCGCCGCTACGTGCCCCATCTCGTGCACGTAGATGCACAGCACGAAGCCCAGCGCGAACTTCCAGCTCCAGATCGACCAGTACACGCCGACGGTGGCGAACATGCTCAGCAAGGTGCCCATCTTCCCCAGCCCCAGCAGCAGGAGCTTGCCCTGGCCGAACGCGAGGAGGAGCAGCGTCTTGAACTTGAGCAGCAGAGCCGCGAGCGTGGCGATTATGCCGCCTTTCTTCGCGCCCGACGACGCTTTGCCGGGCTTCGCCTGTCCCGCCTCGGGCTTCGCCTTGCCTTCGCCCGCATCGATGCGGCGGGTGAGGCCCAGCACGCGCTGGGAGATGACCGCATGCTGCCGCGTCTCGCGAGGCAGCAGATCCAGCGCCTCATGCCAGAGCGGCAGCGCGGCGGCCAAGTAGCCGTCTCCTCCTCCGCCTCGGCGCCGGCCGCCAGGCGCTCCAGCCGTGCGCCGTGCACCAGGCGCTGGCAGCCGGGGCAGCTCAGCATCCCCGGCGCCACCTCGGTGCCGCAGCGGTCGCAGGCCAGCTCCGACGTACGCGCGGGGCCCAGGACGAGCTCGCTCACCCCGGCTGCGCCGCCGCGCGGTCGGCGCCCACCCGATATGGGCCGGTGACCGAGACCCTGGCGGGTGCCGTCATGCGCCACGCCTGGAGCACGCCGAAGCCCATGATCAGGATCCCCAGAACGTTCTTGAATCCTTCCGCCACCGGCGCCACCAGCAGCGCCGGGAAGAGCGCGCCACCCTGGCCGAGCTGGTAGGGCACGTAGATGGTAAGGATCGCGAGGTAGGTGAGCACCGCCGCCGTCACCTGATACGGCACGCCGCCCCGCCCGCCGGCACCCTTCCGCACGGCCTTGCCCACCAGCCACCCGACCAGGATGGCGACCAGCCCGATCTCCACGTTCAGGAAGTACACCATCGCCAGGTACAGCGCCGCGCCCAGCACTGCCGCGCCCGTGCCCAATACGAACGCGAGGACCAGCCCGCCCGGAGTGGCGCCGCGGGCGAGCTCGGCCTCCACGCCCTTGCGGCATGAAGTGCACGCCACGCGGCCGCCGACTTCGTGGTACGAGTCGTCGATGCCGGTCCTGCAGAAGGCGCACTCTATGGACTGCGCCTCGATGGCGACGGCGGCGGCGGGCTCGGCGGAGTCGAACTGCAGGGACATGGCGCCCGCGGCGTCGGGAGGAGGGATGGACATGATCTTGTGATGTGCGGAGATGGAACGGCGGCGGGATGCCGGGAGGTGACGTGAATAGTAGAGGAAAGTCTGTTTTCCGGCAACGACGGCCCTGCATCACAGGTAGATGCGGGCCGTCGTTCGGCTCGCGGCCTTTGCGGATGCGAGCTACTGCGGTACGACCATCATCTCGTAGCGCTGCTGCGCGTCGCGCTCGGCGGCGGTGAGCGGGGCCTTGGGCGGGATGCGGAGAAGCTGGCCCGGCGCGATGAGGCCCGGCACGAGCACTTCCTCCTTGTTCGCCACCCACAGCTTCGGCCACAGCGACGCGTCGCCGTACACCCGCCGCGCGACGACGATCAGGTTCCGCTCGCCCGGAAGCGCGCGCTGCACCGTCGTCACCGGCGCTCGTCCCGCGTGTCGCACCGGCACCGGCGAGCGGGTCGCGGACGCAGCGGTCTCGCGCCGCGTCTCCGCCCGCGCCGCCTCCGCGTCCACGTGCACGAGCCCGCGGGCGGGCGCGGATGCGCCGGCTGGAGCGGACGGAGATGGGGTGCGCGAATCGCTCGGACGCGCGGTCGCGGGAGCGGCCGCTACGGTGGCGGCCGGCGCGGGGATGCGGGAAGGCGGAGCGGGCACCGGCGCCGGACGGGGCGCGGAGGCGGTGCGCTCGCCCGGCGCGGCTTCGATGACGATGTCGCCGCCGCCCACGATCTGCACGGGGCGGAAGCGGGGGACGATGCGGATGCGAACCTCGCGCGTCTCGCCCGGAGCGAGGTGCACGCCCTGCGTGTCGGCTTCGGCGTAGTGGTGCGGCGGCAGGTCGGCCGCGTCGATGGAGAGGCGCCAGCGGCCGGGCGCCAGGCCCGTGAGCGCGAACGCCCCGCTCGCGTCGGACACGCGCCGCTGCGTCTCGCCCTCGCGAGAGAGCTCGATGGTCACGCCGCCCAGCGCGCCCGCATCCACCAGCGGCCGTCCATCTCCCGGCCCCTCGGCGCCGGGCGCGAAGTCGTACACGTGCACCGAGCCGTCCACGCGCGCCCCGCGCACCATCCCCACCTCCTCGCGCCTCGCCTCGCCGCCCACCACGGTCACCTTGAGCGGCATGGGGCGCTGCGTCACGCGGTCCACGCCCGCGGTCAGCCGGTCGACCTCCAGGTAGTAGGTGCCCGGCGTGACGCCGCCGAACGACCAGCGCCCGCGCCGGTCCGTGGCCACCACGCGGTCGCCCAGCCGCACGGGCACGCCGGCCAGGCCCTGCCCCGTCTCGGCGTCGAAGAGGCGCCCGGAGACCTCCCCCGCGTCGCGCAGGCGGGCGACGGGCACGCCCACGGGCACCACGTAGTCCACCGTGAACGCGGTCCGCGGCGCGCCGGTGGTGGAGCCGCCGGCGACCCGCGCCCGCGCCTCGATGCGGTGCCCGAACGGCAGCGCCTGGTCCACCCCCACCTCCACGGCGCCCGCCTCGGGAACGAACGCGCCCGGCGCGCGCGTGCCGGAGGCCGAGACGCGAACGCCGGTGCCGGTGGCGAGCCGCGCCTGCGCATCTACCGAAGCTGACACGCCGTCGCGCACCTCGCCCGTCTCCAGCACGGTGCCCTGGAAGCGCTCCACCGATGCGGAGACCGAGGCCGCTCCCGCCGCCGCTCCCGCGCGCAACGACAGCCGCCGCGCGGGCGAGGTCTCGCCCGTGGCGCGGTCCGTCACCGTGCCGAGCTCCACCCGCGGCTGGAGCCACGAGCGCCCGTGCCGCAGCGTGCTGCTCGCCGCCATCGTCCGCGACTCGCGGTCGTACTCGGCGCCGAGGCGGCCACCCGCGCGCTGCTCGTCCAGCATCTCCAGCGTGAGCAGGCCGCCGTACCCGATCTCCCCGCGCGCGGAGCGGACCAGGCGCGGTGTGCGGAAGAGGATGGGCAGCAGCTCGCCGTACACGTTCTCGCCGCCGGTGCGGCGGCCGATGGAGGCGCCTAGGTGGAACGCACCAACCGGGCGCAGCGTGAGCGAGCCCCAGTCCTCGCTCACGCCTCGCTGCGGGCCCGGGTACGCGCTGTCGGCCCGCAGGTGGCGCACGGAGAAGGAGATGCGGGGCCGCGAGCCGTACGCCTCCAGCGACGTCGCCGTGCCGTTCCCATCTACCGAACGGCCCGCCTCCGCGTCCAACGTGGTCCCGCGCACGGGCACCACCGTGGCGCGCGCCGTCGTCACCGCGCCGGAGTCGCGGCCGGTCCGCTGGAGGTAGCCGACGCCCAGGCGCGTCACCGGGCCGAAGCGCAGGCCCGCGAAGCCGCCGGTCTCCGTCGCCCCGGCGAACCCGTTGCGGGGGCGCGCCGTGAAGGCCGACGCGACCAGCGGCCCCGCCGCGATCGACCCGCCCGCGCCGAAGGCCGAGCGCCCCGGTTCGGTGAGGCGCGAGAGGGCGTAGATGCCGTCGCCCAGGCGCACGTCGAAGCCGCGGCCGGTGATGCCCAGGCGGTACTCGCCGGGGTCGGCCAGCAGCGACGGCCGCGGGTCGCGCGGGCGGGCGAGGAAGTCCACGCGCGTCCCGCCACCGGCCGAGAGCGTGCCCGCGCCCGAGATGGAGGGGATCGCCGTCGTGCCTTGCCCGCCCGCGTCTCCCGTCCGCAGGCGCACCTCCACCGGCAGACGGTGGAAGCGGTCCTGCACGCCCGAGGCTGCGTGCGCGACCACCTGCACGCGCGTGGTCGCCGCGGCGCGCACCGACGTGTCCGCGATCGACGACGCGCGCAGCTCCACTCGGTCGATCACCGCCGCGCCGTCCGCCGGCCCCGCGGCGGGCGTCACGGTCACGCGCACCGGCCGCTCCTCGCCCGGGCCGAGCAGCACGTCGGCGACGTCGGGCCGAGCCGCGGAGCCGCGGCTGCCGGTGGCGGAGAGGCGGACGCGGGCCGCCGCGTTGCCGCGGTTGCGCACGGAGAACGACGCCGTGTACGCATCTCCCGCGACCGCGAACCGCGGGGCCGCGCCCGCCCGTACCTCCAGCGCCCGAATCTCCCGCACCCGCACGACGGCGGAGTCGGCCGATGCGAATCCCTCCGCCGAAGCGGTGTAGCGCACGACGTAGGCGCCGGGCCGCGCGCCTGCCGGCACGGTGAAGCCCACCGGCCGCGTCTCCCCCGCCCCGGCCGCGAGCGGGGTGGGCAGATCGCTCGCCACCGCCCGCCACCCCGCGGGCAGCACGGCCTGGCCGCTCACCGTGAGCGTGCGCCCCGATGCGTTCGTCAGGCGGAAGACGAGCGTGGCCGGCCCGCCGGGCGCCGCTTCCACCGCCGCCGGGCCGCGCAGCTCCACCCGCATCTGCGCAGCGGCGGGTGCGGGCGAGAGTGCCGCGAAGGCGGCGGCGAACAGCATGGCGAGCGGGCGGATGCCGCGCATGCCCGGCGAGGGCTTCACGACCGGCGGGTCAGAGCTTGAGGCGGTAGCGCGCGCCGAACACCTCGTCGCCGCCCGTGTCCGCCACCACCAGCGCCTGGTACGTGCCCGCAGGCAGCGCACCCAGCTCGAAGCGCTGGCGCACCGACGTGCCGGGGTAGACCAGGCCGCGCTTGGCCTCGAACTTCCCGGCGGGCGCGCCCTGCTCGTCGAACAGCTCCAGGCGCAGCGCCGGGCGGAACGCCAGGTCGCCGCTGTTCAGCACGTCGAACTCCAGCGCCTTCCCCGCCGCCGAGCCCTCGGCGCGCGTGCCTGCGAACTCCGCCTTGCGCGTGCCCGTGCCGGCGATGGTCGTCGCCACCTGCACGCCGTAGCGGATGGTGGGCCGCACGCCCAGGCTCACCCGTGCGCCGCGCGCCGCGCCTGCCGCCGGCGCCGCGTCGCCCCGCGCCTCCACCATGACCATGCTCCAGAACGTGCCCGCGAGCGGGCGCCCCTCGGGCACCGCGACCGAGTAGGCGACGGTCACCTCCTGGCCCGCGGGCACGGTCACGGAAGACGGGCTCACGGTGATCCACGCCGCGTTCGAGCGCGGCGAGCTGCCGGGGGCGCCGTAGCGCGTCACGCCGTCGGCCTGGAAGGCGTAGTCGGCCAGGTAGATGCGCGCCTGCTGCGGGCGTCCGGTGGTGTTGCGCACGCGGATGGTGCCCTGGTAGCGCTCGCCGGGCCGCGCGTCGTGCTCCTGCACGGCGGGGCTGGTCACGGCCACCTGCGCGCGTGCGCCGGCCGCGGGAGCGAGCAGCAGGCCGAGCAGGGCCAGGGAGATGCGGAGCTTGGGACGGTTCATGGTACCGGGTTCCTGCGAGAAGGATGATGCGGTAAAAACCGCCGCGGGCGGAGGGCACCAGGCCCCCCGCCCGCGGCGCTGCTTCGGAGCCGGGCTCAGGAGCCGGCGACGACCGTGTACGTGACCTCGCGCGAGCCGGCCGGGACCACGCCCGCCGCCACGGTGGCGGCCAGCGTGTAGCCCGCGTTCAGGCCGCTCTGGTTCACCGTGCTGATACCCGTCACCACGTCCTGCGCGGTGGTCGACAGCGAGACCGCCCCGGCGCTCGTCGCGCCCGACGGGGCCGCCAGCGTCACCGACAGCGTGGTGCCGGCCGGCATGTCGCTGTCCAGCTCCGCGGTGATCTTGCGGTCGGTCTCGTTGGTGGTGATCGCGTACGAGCCGTTCGCGGTCACCGACGTGGGCGCCGAGCCCGCGGTGGCGGTGCTGATGGTCAGCGACGGCGAGCCGGTGAAGGCGATCTGGTTGATGGCCTGGACCTCGTAAGCCACGCTCTGCGTGGCGGTCTGGGCATGCGCGGCGCCGGCGAAGGCGAGCAGGGCGAGCGCGGGCACGGCGATGCGGAGCGTCTTCATGGTGTTTCCCTCAGGTGTGTTGGTTGATGCGGAGCTGACTGCTGCGGCGGTACGGAACCGGAATGGTGCGCGTGACCTGCTGCCGTCGTTGGTTCGTCCTCACCTAGAGCGAGTCCCGTACCATCATGTGCCCGCTGCGTAAACCACCTATCTACAAGCGTTTAAACGAGATGCATGCCGCGCTGCGCCAACGTCCGAATCGACCAGAACCTGTCCGCGAGGTGGAGCCTCAGCCTCATATCTTCCAGTAAAAGCGCCGTTTAGCTGCATGTGTAAAATTTCGATACAACCACGCCCCTGTCAGAAGCTTTTCAGACACCCGCATCGCGCATCCAATCCGCCGATCCACGCTACCATCTCACCACTCCCCCCGGCGCGGCCCCGCGGTGCGTAGGGGTGCGATTCATCGCATCCGCCGCTTCCGCGCGGGACGATTTGGCAGATAACCTACATCGCATCAACTACTTCGCTGCCTTCCACCGCACAAGCGGAAAGAGCCCGCGGCGGTGGCCACGGGCTCGTTCGATATCGATCTGCCGGCTGTGGTGCGGCCGGAGAGACGCTTCAGCCGCGGCGCCAGCGGAAGAAGACTCGCGGCGCTGCACGGTGCAGGTTCAGCAGCTCCGGCGTCGCGCGGTGCCTGCCCTCGCGCCAGATGAAGTCCATCTCCGCCTCCAGCGCCTCCAGGGCCACGCGCGACTCGCGCACCAGCAGCAGGCTGGCGTACAGCAGCAGCCCCGCGCCGAGCAGCCCGAGCGCGACGGGCACCCACGTGTACTGCCGTCCGCTCACGGCGACCAGCCCGATCGCCACGCTGGTGGCCACGAACGTCCCCAGCGCCGAGTACAGGCGCGCCAGCGCCCGCTGCAGCAGCCGCGAGCGGCGCGTGGTGAGGTCGAGCTGCCGGAACAGCATCCGCCGCTCCTCGTCCAGCAGCTCGCGCTCCGGCGGCGCCTGCTGGAGCGCCGCGAACAGCGCGGCCACGTCGCGTGCCCGGTCCACCGCGCGGTTCGCCCGGCTGGACGTAGCCATGATCAGCGACCCGCACGCCGAGATCAGCACGGCGGGCGTGATCATGGCCGACAGCACGGACAGCGCGTCGGGAAGGTTGGGTTCCATCTCCCGAATGTGAGGCGGCGCCCCCCGTGCCGACAGGGGGCGCCGCATCTACCTCGTCATCCGCCACATCATATCCCGCGCTCCGCATCTCCCGAACCGCCTCGAATCCGCGGTCCGATCGGGAGATGGGAGGCTGCGTCTACTGCCTGGGAAGCTGGAGCAGCGGGGTGGCGCCGCCGGTGACCTGGGGCATCTTGCCGTCCCAGCGCTTGGTCATCTCGTACTGCACCAGGGTGGGCGTGATGCTCTGCGCCAGCAGCTGGTTGGCCTTGGCCTGCGCCTCGGCCTCGGCCAGGATCGCCTTGGCGCGGCCCTGCGCCTTGATGCTGTCGCCCTGCGCCTGGAACGTGTTCTTCTGCAGCTCGTTCTGCGCGGTGAGCGCCTGCTGCTGCATCACGTTCTTGGTGTTGATGGCCTCCATCACGGCGCCCGGCGCGCGGATCTCGTTGATGGTGAACTGCTTGACCATGAAACCGTACGGCGACAGGCGGTTGGTGATGAGCCGCTGGGCGTGCGCCACCGTCTCGGCCTTCTTGGGTCCCAGGATCGCCGCGATCTCCTCGCCGCCCACCACCTCCTGCAGCGCCTGACGGATCGCCTGCTTCACGTATCCGTGCTGGATGGCCTGGATGTCGGTGCGGAACGTGGTGTACAGCAGCGGCGTGCGCGACGGGTCCAGCTCGAACGAGAGCGACACGTCCATCGACACCGGCTGGCCCTCCACGCTGTTCACGTTGATCTCGTCGTTGTTCTCCGAGCCCTCGTTGCTGGTGCGCGCCAGCACCAGCGTCTGCATGAAGACCGGATACTCCTCGATCTCGGTGGTGAACGGCATGCGGAAGTGCATGCCGGGCATGAGCGGCGCGCGCTCCACCCCGCCGCCCAGCTTGTCGATCTTGATTCCCACGTTGCCGGGGTTGATGTACGTGAACGCGCCCGTGAGCAGCGTCACCACCAGCAGCAGGCCGAGGATGACGGGAATGGACTTCACCAGCGCGGGAACGCCGTTCCCGCCGCGCGAGACGGACGGGCGGCCCATGGGAATCTGCACGGTAGACATGCGTCGGTTTGCCTGAGTGGGGTGAAGCGGAGGCGCCCCGGACGGAGCGTCCTCCCCCGCCGGCGCCTCTGTGCGAAGCTGCCCGGCTGGCGTGGACTACGTTGGATGGAAACGCTTTGTGTCACTCCGCTGCTCCCGGGCGCACCGCGGATGGCGCTGCCGTGCCGTGGCCGATCAGCGGGAGTCGCCGGGAAGATGTGCGGCGGACGTTCAGGCCGGGGTGGCGGTCGCGGCGGTCGAGACCGCTTTCCAGCCTCCGCCCAGGAGCGGGACGGTCGCGCACGCGGGGCCGCCGTCTCGCGCCGTGCCCGCCACGCGCGCCTCCAGGCGCAGCGACGGGTCCGCAAGCGCGCGGTCCGCCAGCTCGCGGGGGATGCCGGCGAGGTGGACCTTCATCCGCCGCGTCCAGCAGGAACCCGCCTGGCCGGCGCTGGTGCCGGAGTTGACGTAGACGAACCGCTCGCCGGGCCGCCCTTGCACGCACGGCCCGCGGAAGTCCGGCGAGCCGTCCGGCCGCGGGTCCACCACGCGCACCGTCACGTCGAACGAGAGATGCCGTGCGTCCACCTCCACCGGCGGCTCCAGGTCCGACTTGCCGCGCTGCACGCGGAAGGTGACGCCCGCCGGCGGCGCGACGACGGTGATGCGGAGCGTGATCTCAGCGGGCACAGGACGGCGGGGGAGCGAGACGGGAAACGGAGGGCGAGCATCCAATAAGCCGCGCCGCGCGGCTCCGCACAAGACGCGTGAGATGCGTCGCCGCTCATCCCCGGCTTCGTGGCGCCCCGCCTTCATCGGGCATCGGGAAAACCGCGGCCGACTCTTCGCGGCGACGGGTTCGCATCTACGCGGGCGGGCGGCTACTTGGCGGGCCTGGGCTTGGGGGCGACGCGGGCGGGGAGGACGGCTTCCTTGCCGAAGCGGCCTCGCAGGCGGTCGGTGGCGGCGGAGAGGCGGCGGTCGCGGTCGCTCTCCAGCGTCTGCGGCATCTCGAAGAGCATGGGCTCCTCGTCCGGATCGTCGCCTAGCTTGGAGACGCCCACGCCCAGCAGCCGCACCCCGCCGCGCCGCTGCGCGCGAAGCTGGCGCAGGAGCGCGCGGGCGACGGCGAAGAGCGCGCGGTCGCTCTCCAGCGGCTGGGCCACGGTGCGGCTGGCGCTACGGTCGGTGAAGTCGCCGTAGCGCAGCTTCACGGTGATGGTGCGCGCCTTCAATCCGTCGCCGCGCAGGGCGTTCCCCGTCTCGCCCACCAGGTAGAGGAGGCGCCCTTCCAGCTCTTCGTCGTCCGAGATGTCCTGCGGGAAGGTGCGCTCGTGCGAGATGGACTTCTGCGGCGCGCGGCGGCTCACCTCGCTCGATGCGCGGCCGTGCACCACGCCGTGCAGCCACCTGCCGCGCCCGTCGCCGATCCACGAGCAGAGCGTCGCCTCGTCTACCGAAGCCAGGTCGCGGACGGTCACGGCGCCGCGGCGGCGTAGCTGCTCGGCGAACGCAGGCCCCACGCCGGGGATGTCCGCCAGTTCGAAGCGCAGCATGAACTCGCTCTCGCCGCCCGGAGGGACGATGAAGATGCCCATCGGCTTGTGCACCGACGCGGCCATCTTCGCCAGGATGCGCTGCGTGGCGCCGCCCAGCGAGATGGCGATCTCGGTCTCGTCCATCACCGCGGCCTGGATGCGCCGCGCCGTCTCTTCCAGCGGCTCGCCGCGATACAGCTCCTCGGTGCCGGTGAGGTCCAGGTAGAACTCGTCCACGCTCGCCGCCTCCACCACGGGCGAGAAGCGGTCGAGCACCTCGCGCACCTCGTGGTGCTTGCGCGACACCATCTCGCCGGGCACGGGCACGCACATCGCCTTGGGGCACATACGCAGCGCCGTCGCCATGGGCATCCCCGCGTGCACGCCGTACTTGCGCGCCGCGTAGCTGGCGGACGTGACCACGCCGCGCCCGGTCGGCTTGCCGCCCACGATGAGCAGCTCGGCCTTGCCGGCGCCCTCGGGGTCGGCCAGCATGGCGCATCGCACGAAGTACGAGTCGCAGTCCGCCAGCAGGATGCGCGGCGTGCGCGCGGTCGCGTCCAAGGCCCGTCCCGATCGAGAGGAAGAGGAGAAATCCGCCTCCCGGAAAATACGCGCTTCGGTGTGTTTACGGTATGGAGACGTGAGATGTAGGGCCGCGCATTCGGTGGATGCGGATCGGGGAACGAGGATCGGCACCTCCGCACCCGCATCTCGCGCGCAGCCCGTGCGTCGCCGCCGATGCGATGCGGTGGCTGCCATCTACCGAGCCGTAGTCTCCGCCCGGACCCCGCGGATCGGCCGATCTGCGCCGCCTTCCTGCCGTTCATCTACCGGCGCCCATGCGACTTCGGCCGATGCACGGCTACCGGCTCCAGGCCATCGCGCGGCCGGTGTGATCGGCCGTCGTGCGGGGCAGGTGTTGTTTCCGGCGGCGGGAGATGTAGCTTGGTCGCCGCGCATCCAACGATCCTCCCTCCGCCGATCCCACCGAATGAACAAGCTTCTTCCGGCCGCTCTGCTGGCCACGCTCGCGGCTGCGCCTTGCACCGCGCAAACCGGGCACTCGCCGCGGGTGCTGGGGCTGCCCGCCAGCGTGCGCGCGGCGGGCATGGGCGGCGCCTTCCCACTGGACGGCGGCGACGCGAACGCCGTCTTCTACAACCCCGCGGCCATCGACTCCACCGGCGGCGTGGGCGTGGAGGTGGCGCGCTACGGCTCGGCGGCGACGGTCGCGAACCTGGCGGGGGCGCGCGGATCGGGGCCGTCCGCGTTCGGCTTCGGGCTCCAGATCCTGAGCTACACCACCTCCGCATTCGACGTGTCGCAGCTGGGGGAGGACGAAGCGTCGCTCGCGGCGAAGGGCCCCACGGCGGTGTCGGAGCTGGCGGCGACGGCGGGGTACGCGCGGTCGTGGCGGCGCTTCCGCCTGGGCGTGGCGGGCAAGCTCGTGCAGGAGCGGCTGGGCTCCGAGCAGGACGTGGGCTGGGCCGCGGACGTGGGCGTCACGACCAAGGTCCGCCGCCTGGTCGCCGGGCTCGCCGCGCAGGACCTCGGCCCGTCGCTCTCGGTAGGCGGGGAGAAGGCGCGGCTGCCCGCCCGCATCACCCTGGACGCGACGCTGCCGGGGCGCCCCGTCGGCCCGCTGGACGTGTCCGCCGCCGCCGCGGTGAGCCGCCTGGCCGGGGGGCGGATGATGCCGGGGGGCGGCGTGGAGGTCGGCTACTATCCGGTCGAGGGCCGCACGTTCGTGGGCCGCGCCGGTGTCCGCCGCGGCGATGAAGGCGAGTCGGCGGTGCTGACGCTGGGAGGCGGCTTCGTCTGGGACCATCTCTCACTGGACTACGCGTTCCGCGGGCTGGACGGGCCCGGCGCCGTGCACCGCGTCGGCATCTCCTGGCACTGAACGGCAACGCAGCACGGAAGACGAACGGCCCCGAGGCGCATCCGCCCCGGGGCCGTTCGCTTCGCATCCGCAGAAACCTACCGGCATCGCTCTGTCCACCCGTCCGCCCAACATCTCCCGAAGCGATCCGCATCTTCCCCGTCGTTCATCCGATTGTCCGCGTGTTTCCATCTCCCCACCGAGCAGTTGTGCAGGATCGCGGAGTCAGCTCGCCGGGACGACGACGCGGGTGTAGGCGGGGTCCAGGTGCGCGAAGCCGACATCGTCCAGGATCACGGTGCCCGCGACCGAGCGGTCGAAGACGAGGCGGACGGTGCGGAGGCTGCGCGGGTCCAGCCCCGGCGCCGCCGCCCGGAAGTCCGCCAGGGGGATGGAGAAGCTCTGCATCACCAGTTCGTACTGCGCGGGGAAGGCGCTGGCCTCGCGGTCGCGGCGGCGCAGCACGTACGTCTGGAGCGGGCGGCGGATGGCGCCGTAGCGGCTGAGCGGCAGCCGCGCCACGTGCCCGGCCGCGTCCGCCACCTCCACCGTGAGGTCGATGGGCGGCTTCGGCGCGTCCGGGTCCGCCTTGGGCTTCGGCGCGGCGGAAGTGCGCCCGCGGCGGGCCGGCGTCTTCCCCGCGGCCGAATCGCCGGGCGTGGACGGCGCCTTGCGCGGGCCGGGCGCGTCGTCCGTGGGCACGAGCGCGAGCTGGAGCGACGCGCCCTCGTCCAGGCCCCAGCGCGCGGGGAGCGAGTCCGGCAGCGCGATGGTGTACGCGGCGGGCGGGCCCATGCGCGTGGTGTCGTCGCCCGCCAGGCGGTTGTTCCAGCCCAGCCACACCGCGTTGTTCTCCTGCAATCCGTTGCGGTTGCGAAGCTTGAGCGCGGCTTCCTTCCAGGTGCTCAGCGAGTCGCCGCGCACCGCCACGCCGCGCTCCGTGCCCGTGGTCACGTCCACGTCTTCCTGGAACGTCGCCAGCGGCCGGAAGCTGCCCTCCTGGAAGCGCGTGACGTACATCGTCTTGGGCAGCCACGCGCCCGCCAGCCGGTGGTCGCGGAAGAGCGGCAGGTAGCGGCGGTCGTCCTTGAGCGTGGCATCCAGGAAGGCGGAGACGTACACGCGGGCGAACTGCCGCTGCTCGTCTCCGGAGATGAGGCTGCGCAGGTCGAGCGAGCGGTTGCTGCGCGGCCCCTCGTCCATGGGCCCCCACACCGTGTTCCACTGCCCGTGGTTTGCGCGGTAGACGTAGACGGCGGCCTTCAGGTGCGGCTGCCCGTCGGTGAAGCGCACGCGGTTGTACTGCCGCAGCCCGGTGAAGCTGCTCACGTCGCCGTCGTGCGAGCCGTGGAAGACCATGTAGCTCACGTTCTCGACCGGGTTCAGCTGCTCGGCCGGCTTGTACTGCGCGTCCACCGGCGCGATGGCGACCAGCGCGCGGATGGGGAAGTGGAAGTCGAACTTGACGTTGGCGTCGTCCGGATAGCGCGAGAGCTGGTTGAACGCCGCCGCCTCGCCCACCGCCTCGCCGCCGCGCGAGTGGCCCATCAGCGCGATGCGGTTCATGTCCACCCGCCCGAAGAACGGGTTGCCGGGCGTGCGGTTGAAGTCGCGCCAGCTCTCCAGGTGCTTCAGCAGCATCCACGCGCGGCCGTCGTTCTCGCCGCGGATGTTGCCGTTGAGGAAGTTCTCGTCCACGCTCGCCACGATGTAGCCGCGGCTGGCCAGCAGCTCGCCCAGGTACGCGTAGCCGGGGTCGCTGTACTTCTCCATCTGGTGGTTGCCGTGCACCACCAGCACCAGCGGGAAGGGGCCGGGCCCGTCGGGATACCAGACCCGCGCGTTGCGGGGGAACTCCTTGGGCGTGAAGCCCCAGTACTTGTTGCGCGACTTCGCGTCGTCGCGCAGGTCCACCAGCTTGCTCGCGTCGACCGAGGTTGTCTTGATGCTCACCGAGTCGCGGTACTCCGGCCGCCGCCGGTCGGTGCCGCTGCCGTAGTACAGCCGCTTGACCGCGAACGGCCCCGGCTGTGAGGGATCCGGCGCGTCAATCAGCTGCCGCGACAGCACGGTCTCAGCGTCGCTGGGGGTGAGCTTGGGCTTCGGATAACAAGCGCCCGCCGCCACGGCGAGCGACGCGGCTGCGAGCGCGCGGAAGGTGCGAGAGAGCATTCGGACGGATTCGGATGCGGAGGAGGGAGGAAGGTCGCCGGGCTTCCGCGGCGCCGGCAGCTAATGTACTACCCGGCCGCGGTCCGGCCAACGCGTTTCCCCGCTGGTGGTGGGGGATGCGAATCCAAAGAAGACAGCCGGTAGGCGGATGCTGATCGCGGTACACGTCTACTCCACGGCCGCCATCACCCGTGCGATGAAGGCGTCGATCTCCTTGTTGTCGATCCAGCGGATGACGGCGACGAGGTCGTGGTCGGGGTCGACCCAGATGACGTTGCTGCCGGCGCCCAGGGCGAAGAAGCTGCTGGCGGGCGCACTGGGGTAGAGCTTGCGGTCGCTGTTGAGCCACCAGAGGTAGCCGTACGTGGGCTTGATGGCGGCTGGCGTGGTGGCGGCGCGCACCCAGTCTTCGGACAGCAGATGGCGCCCGGCCCAGCGGCCCCGGCGCAGGTACAGGAGCCCGAATCGCGCCTGGTCGCGCGCGCTGATGAACATCCCCCCGCCCCAGTGGCTCCCGCCGCTCACCGACTGCACCCGCCGCCCATCCACCAGGACGAACGAGTTGCGGTAGCCGTACCACTCCCAGCCGCGCGAGGCGCCGATGGGGTCCATCACCCGCTCATGCAGCACCTGCGGCAGCGGGCGGTGCCACACGCGCAGCAGTGAAAGCGCGGTGCGGTTCACGCGAACGTCGTTGTACTCCCAGAAAGTGCCCGGCGCCCGCAGCGTGCGGTCGTGGCCCTCGCGGCGGTCGGCCACGTCGGGCTTGTCCCACAGCGTGCCCTCCCACTCGCTCGTCTGGTTGAGCAGCATGCGCCAGGTGATGGGCGCGTCGTGTGGGCTGTCGAAGCCGCCGTCGTGCACGTAGGCTCGCACGGAATCGTCCACGCTGCGGATGAGGCGGCGGTCCAGCGCGACGCCCGCGAGCGTGCCCAGGAAGCTCTTGGCGATGCTGAAGGTGATGTCCGGCCGGCGCGTGTCGCCCCACTCGGCGGCGATGTAGCCGTGGCGGATGACCAGCCCGGCGGGGCCGCCGCGGTCGCGCACCGGGCCCAGGATCTCGCCATACGGGCCGGCGCCCAGCCCGCTCTCGCGAATGGCGCGGGCGATGTCGTGCGGCCACGGCGTCTCGTGCGCCTGCGCGTAGGCGACCGCGGCGGCCAGTGCGTCCGCGCGGAAGCCGAGCTGTGCGGGATCTCGCCGCTCCCAGCCGTCGCCCGCGGGCGGGTAGTACACGGCTTCCGCGCGCGCACTCGCCGCCGCGACCGTGGACGGCGGACGTCCCGCCGCCGTGGCCGAGCACGCCGTCGCCGCCAGCAGCATCGACAGACCCGCTGCCCGCCGTACCATCGCCCGCAGGTCACGCATCGTCACCCCGCTCGTCGGTCCTGGGTTCGTATCGGCTTCTTCGTCCGCCGGTCCGCGTGTGCACGCAAACCGCTCGCCGCGCATGGACGGCCACGCCGTTACCGGAACAGTGCGCTGTAGATCATTCTGCAGCGCCTGTTTCGACGCGGGCGCATCTGCCTCGGCCGAGGCCAAGGGCGGTGTGAGCGTTGGATTGGGCGATAGGGAAGATGCGCATCCAGCGACTGACCGTGTCGTTCGGGAGATGCGCATCCGCTGATGCGCCGCGGGTCGGGAGATGTGCATCGTCGGACGCGCATCTCCGAAGCGCCACGGCGGATGGGTGGCTTCTCATCTACCGAGATTCGTAGACGATGCGCGGCTTGCATCTCCCGATAGATCGCGAAGATGCGGGGCCGTGCATCTCCCGATCAGCCTTCGGTTTCGACGAAGACGGGTACGGTGAAGTGGAAGGTGCTGCCTTCGCGCAGGCGGCTCTCGACCCAGATGCGCCCGCCGTGCGCTTCCACGATTCCCTTGGCGATGGCGAGGCCCAGCCCCGTGCCGCCGCGCCGCGACCGGTCCGCCTGCCAGAAGCGGTCGAAGAGGAAGGGCTGGTGCTCGTCCTGTATCCCCGGCCCCGTGTCCGCCACGGAGAAGCGCACCTCGCCGTCGCCGCGCGCGGCGCTCACCACGATGCGGCCGCCCTCGGGCGTGAACTTGATGGCGTTGCCGACCAGGTTGGAGAGCACCTGGAGGAGCCGGTCGGCCTCCAGCCACACCGGCGGCAGCCCGTCGGGCACCTCGTGCTCCAGCCGCTGTGCGCGGGTGTCGGCCAGCGGGCGCAGCATGGCCACCGCGGCGCGGACCAGCGAGGCGGCGGGGTGAGGCTGGCGCTCCAGGCTCATGTGCCCGGCGTCCATGCGCGCCAGGTCCACCAGGTTTTCGATGAGCCGGTTCATCTGCCCGGCGGCCATGACCACGCCCTCCAGCGCGGCGCGGGTGTCGCCATCCGCGCGGTCCACCGCCTCCATGGCGATGCCGGTGTTGAGCATGATCACCCCCAGCGGGTTGCGCAGGTCGTGCGAGACGATCTGCAGCACCTGCTCGCGGGCGTGCACGGCCTGGCGCGTCTCGCCGTACAGCCGCGCGTTGTCGATGGCGAGCGCGGCGCGGCGTGCGATCTCGCCGGCGGTGACCAGGTCGTCGGGGCCGTACTCGCGCTCGCTGCCGTCCAGCCCGTAGCTGATGGCGCCCAGCGTCTCGCCGTGCACCCGCAGCGGCGCGACGATGAGGGAGCGCGGATAGAGCACGGCGTCGCCCGGCTCGTCGCCCTCGGCCACGGCCTCCTGCGGCGGCAACGCGGGCACCAGCTCGGGCGCGCCCGTTCGCAGCACCCGCGCGACGGGGGCGAAGATGCTGCCGGGGCGCAGCGGGTGGCGGTGCAGGTACTCGCGCAGCCGCGCCTCGCGCTCAGGGTCCACGTGCGCGGCCTCCAGCCGCCGCACGGCGCCTGCGGTGTCCAGCAGGTACACGATGCACGAGTCCGCCATGCGCGGCAGCACCAGGCGCGCGACGGTGCGCAGCGTGGCCTCGTGGTCCAGCGACGCCGAGAACAGCTCCGACACCTCGGCGACGATGCGGGCCTGCTGCTCGGCGCGCTCGGCGTCGCCGCGGCCGCGCTCCATCTCCTGCCGCACGTCTTCCATGAGCAGCAGCACCATGGCGAAGCCCAGAACCAGGTGCAGCAGCAGGTCCACGTACGAGTTGTAGTGCACCATCGCCCCCATCGCGGTGCCGAGCGCGGCCGGCAGGTACCCCGCGAAGCCGAACGCCGCGAAGTACACCGCGGCGCACACGGACAGCAGCGCGAAGCAGGCGGCCGCGGCGACCGGGCCGGTGGCCCCGCGCCCGTGCCGCGCGCGGAAGAGCGCCACCGCACAGCCCGCGGTGGCCGCGAGCGCCACCGGCGCGTGCCACACCACCAGCCCGTCCAGCCCGCGTCCCAGCGCCAGGGGCACCGCGGCGAACGCCATCGCGGCCACGAGCGCCGCGGCGGCGGGCGTACCGGTGCGCGACGCCACGCCCGCATCGTCGCGCCGCACCCACGCGCGCGCACCCAGCGCGAGGGCGGCGTAGAAGGCGAGCTTGGCGAGCTGGTACGCGAAGAACAGCGCCACCACCGGCGGATCGTGGTCGTTCAGCCCGTCTTCCAAGTCCGGCAGCAGCATGTAGCGGACGACGAGGGCCAGGATCCCCGCCACCTGCGCCGCCCACGCCAGCGTCCACAGCGACCAGTACCGCCGCCGCGCCGCGCCGTAGCGCCGCAGCAGCAGGAAGAGGCTGGCCAGCAGCAGCGCCCCCACGAGCTGCGCCAGCAACCCGACGAACGCGATCAGCCTGAGCGCCTGCGGAAGGGTCATGGGGAGGGTGGCGGAGGGGATTTCGCAGCGGAGAGGGGGCCCCCTCCCCCAGCCCCTCCCCCAAAACTGCCTGGGGGAGGGGAGTCAGGGTGTTGCTACTCGGACTGGGTGAGCGCGATTTGGATGTGGGTCAGTACGGTCGGGAGGTCTGTCAGGACCTGATGATTTCGGAAGCGGAGGGTGCGGATGCCGTGAGTGGCGAGCCAGGCGGAGCGGGCGGCATCGGCGTCGGCTTGCCCGTCGTGAACGGGGCCGTCCACCTCGATACAAAGACGTGCGGCGGGGCAGTAGAAGTCCAACACGACCTGCCCAACGGGATGCTGCCGCCGGAAGTGAACGCCGCCAAGCCGCTCGCCTCGCAACTCCCTCCACAGCACCGCCTCCGCCGGCGTCATTTTCGTCCGAAGCCGCTTTGCCACTCTAACCAGCTCCCGCGATGCCCCCCGCACCCGCCGCTTCCGCTCCATGATCTCTCCCGGTCATAGACGCTAGCCCCATTTACCAGCCCGAGCAATAACTCCAGCATCCACCCGAATTCTCCCCTCCCCCAGGCAGTTTTGGGGGAGGGGCC
>DASRQW010000179.1 GCA_035696245.1 Longimicrobiaceae bacterium
CATGTACGCATACCCCGGCGCGTTCGCGCTGTGGGCGTGCATGACGGGCTGGCTGCTGTACACCGTGATGTTCGTGCTGGCGGCGCGCTTCGAGCGGCCGTGGATGATCGCGGTGGGCACGCTCCTCTGCCTGGTGCTCGCGAACGTGACGCTGGAGATGGGCACTTTCCCCACCGGCGTCCGCGCGATGGAGCTGCTGCTGTACGGCGCCGCGTCGCCCATGCGGGCCCTCGCCTCCGGCCAGCTCCCCTTCGGCTATTGATGACCCACGCACCGCGCGCCCTAGCACTGCTGGCCCTGCTCGCCGCCGCGCCCGCCGCCGGCCAGCGCGTTTCCCTTCGCCCCGCGTCCGTGGGGCTGGCGGTGGAGGATGCGCACGGGACGCTGCGGGTGGCTGCCGTCGCTCCCCGCGGGCCCGCGGCGCTGGCGGGCATCGTCGTCGGCCAGCGGCTCGTCGCGGCCGGCGGGCGTCCGCTCGCGGGCGCGGCGCCCGCCGTGGCGGACAGCCTGCTCCTCGGTGAGCCTGGCAGCACGGTGGACGTGCAGTTGGCGCAGGGAGGCGGCACGCGCGCCCTTCGCCTGCGGCGCGCGGAGGTGTTCGCGCCGTCCATGGCTCCCACCGCGGTGATCGCCGGCCGCTACCTCGTCGTCCACTATCCCGCTGGCGACGCGGCGCTGGAGCGGTACGCCCGCCGTCTCGCGAGCGAGGGCGAGGCGTTCGCCGCGGCGGACCTGCGCGGCGCGGACACCGGCGGGCGGCGCATGCACCTGTACGCGGCGGGGCCGGAGACGCGGCTGACCGTGGCCGACCGCGCCCGGCGCGGGATGGTGCCCTGGTGGGGCCAGTGGCTGCCCATCGCCGCGGTGCCGCCGGAGGAGCGCTTCGGGCGCTCGCTGGCGTACCTCCGCTTCGGCGCGCCGGGCGCCGCGGCGCGGGCGCGCCTGGAGGACCGCTACGGCTGGAGCTACAAGCCGGGCCTGCTCCACCGCCGGGCCCTGCGCACGCTCGCCACGGGAGAGATGCAGCCCGGCACCGCCATCGCGCTGGGCGCGAACCTGGGCACCGGCGCCAGCCTGCGCACCTACGTCCGCGACCGTTTCGGCGATGCTCGGTTCGGCGTGCTGTGGCGCTCGGACGAGCCGTTCGACGCCGCGGTCCCGCACGCCCTGGGCATCTCCGAGCGCGACCTGCTCGCCGCGTGGGAGGCGAGCCTCTACGCGTCCGGCCCGGACCCGAAGGCCGGGCCGGACGGAGGCGACGTGCTGGCGGGCATCGCCTGGGGGATCGTGGCCCTGCTCGCCGGCGTCCTCGTCGCGCGGCGCAGGGAAGTCGCCTGACCGCCGCGCATCCGCCGCCAGCCGTCCGCCGAGCGAGCAATCGCACGAGACTTCTCGTTGGAAGCCAACGCGTCGCATCCACCGACCCCTCCCCTTGCAACTTCGCGGTCGGCGGCTGCGTACGTGCTCCCGTTCCTCCATCTGTTTCTCCGGGTCGGTCGGTGCACATCTCCCGGACTGCCGTGCGTCCGTCCCGGGTCGGGAGATGCGGAGCGCTCGTCGGATGCGGGAGATGCGGGGCGGACGAGCGGCGGAGCGGGGATGCACCACCGGTCCGCATCTTCCGGAAGCGGTTCGTGCGATGAAGGAGGAAGAACGGAGGTACGGCAGATGCTGTCCCTCTGTCCAACATACCGATGACGACGTAAATCAATGCAGGACCCGGCGCGCGCGAAGGCGCGCGGCCGGCCGACGCTGTCCGGGCGGAGCTTCGTCCCATCACGCCGGGGGCCCGCACGTGGCTCCGCTGTCCCGCGCGCACCCCGCGCACGGGAGAGCCGGCCCCCGAAACCCAACACGTGGAGGTTGCATGACCCGATCCCTTGCCAAGGGGTCCCTGCTCGCCCTGGGCCTGCTGGGCGCCGCCGCCGGCACGGCAGCGGCGCAGCAGCGGGCGTCCGGAGTGGGAGACATCCCCTTCCAGACGTACCAGCTGTCCAACGGGCTGAAGGTGATCCTGATCCCCGACCACAGCGCCCCGGTCACGGCCGTGGACCTGTGGTACAACGTGGGCTCGCGCAACGAGGTGCAGGGCCGCACCGGCTTCGCGCACCTGTTCGAGCACATGATGTTCGAGGGCTCGGCCAACGTGCCCAAGGGCCAGCACATGGCGCTGCTCCAGCAGGCCGGCTCCAGCAACTTCAACGGCACCACCAGCGAGGACCGCACCAACTACTACGAGGTGGTGCCCAGCAACCGCGTGAACCTGGCGCTGTGGCTGGAGGCCGACCGCATGCGCGCGCTGAACGTGAGCGAGGCCAACCTCACCAACCAGCGCTCGGTGGTGAAGGAGGAGAAGCGCATGCGGGTGGACAACGCCCCGTACGCCAACTCGCTGCGCAGCCTGCTCAGCGACGCCTCGTACGGGCAGAGCTGCTTCTCGTACGGCCACACCACCATCGGGTCGATGGAGGACCTGGACTCCGCGTCGCTGGGCGACGTGCAGGCGTTCTTCAAGCAGTACTACGCGCCCAACAACGCCACGCTCGCCATCTCCGGCGACTTCGACGACGCGCAGGTCCGGCAGCTCGTCCAGCAGTACTTCGGCGACATCCCCAGCGTGCCCACCCCGCCGGCGGTGACCTGCGAGCGGCCGTTCGCGCAGTTCCCCAGCACCAAGACGGTGCAGGACCCCAACGCCACGCTCCCGGCGTTCCTGGAGGCGTACGGCGCCGTGGCCTCGGGCTCGCCAGACAGCTACGCGCTGGAGCTGCTGGGCACCGTGCTGGCGGGCGGCCAGAGCTCGCGCCTGAACCAGCGGCTGGTGAAGACCGAGAAGGCCGCCACCTTCGTGCTGGGCGGCACCCTGCTGCGCCGCGGCCCCGGCCTGTTCGCGGTGTACGCGGGCGCCAACCAGGGCTACACGCCCCAGCAGCTGCAGGCCATCATCGACCAGGAGGTCGAGAAGATCCGCAACGAGGGGATCACCCCGGCCGAGCTGCAGCTCGCGAAGAACCAGAAGCGCGCCGAGACCATCCGCAGCCTGCAGACGGCCATCGGCCGCGCCGAGGCGATCCAGGAGTTCGCCCTGTTCCGCGGCGACCCGTCGCAGATCCGCACCGACCTGGACAAGTACATGGCCGTGACCACCGCCGACGTGCAGCGGGTGGCCCGGCAGTACCTGAACCCGAACAACCGGTCGGTGATCTACACCGTCCCCGCGCCCAAGAGCTGAGGAGAGACCCGTGAAGCCGTTGAACGCACGTCTCACCGCCGCCGGCCTGGTGGGCCTGCTGGGGGTCTGCGCCGGCCAAGCCGCCGCGCAGGCCACGCCCCCGGCCCCCCTGCCCGAGCGGCCCATGCAGTTCCCCGCCTTCCACGAGGCCACGCTGCCCAACGGGCTGCGCCTGGTGGTGGTCGAGAACCACGCCCGCCCCGTCGCCAGCGCCGACCTGTACGTGCGGGGCGGCTCGTCCGCCGACCCGGCCGGCAAGCAGGGCCTGGCCTCCATGACGGCCGGGCTGCTCAACAAGGGCACCCCCACCCGCAACGCCCAGCAGATCGCCGAGCGCATCGAGGGCGTGGGCGGATCGCTCAGCGCCAGCGCCGGCGACGACTGGATCGACGTCTCGGCCGACGTGCTCTCGGACCAGCTGCCCCTGGCGCTGGACCTGATGAGCGACGTGGCGCTCCACCCCGCCTTCGCCGCGAACGAGCTGGAGACCTCGCGCACGCAGCGCCTCTCCACGCTCCAGTCGTCGCTGGGCGAGCCCGGCACCGTGGCCGCGCGCGCCTTCGCGCGGCAGGTGTACGGCACGCACCCGTACGGCAGCGCGTCCGTGCCGGCCACCGTGCGCGCCATCACCCGCGACGACCTGGTGCGCTACCACGGCACGTACTTCCGCCCCGGCAACGCGCTGCTGGTCATCTCCGGCGACGTCACGCAGGCGCAGGCGATGTCGATGGCGCGCCAGTACTTCGGCTCGTGGACGGGCGGCGCCGCGCCGCGCACGGCCATGCCCGCCCCGCCGCAGCTCGCCCGCACGCAGATCTACCTCGTCCACCGGCCGGGCTCGGTGCAGTCCAACATCGTGGCGGGCAACCTGGCGCTGCGGCCGGAGAACCCGGACTACTACGCCGTGGCCGTGATGAGCCAGATTCTGGGCGGCGGCAGCTCGGGACGACTCTTCCAGATCCTGCGCCAGCAGCACGGCTGGACCTACGGCTCGTACAGCAACGTCTCGCGCCCGCGCGACGTGGGCGCCTTCCAGGCCACGGCCGAGGTGCGCACCGAGGTGACCGACAGCGCGCTGGCGGAGATGATGCGCCAGGTGCGCCGCATGCGCGACGAGCCCGTGCCCGCCGCCGAGCTGGCGTCGGTCAAGAGCTTCATGGTGGGCTCGTACCCGCTGCGCTTCGAGACGCCGGACCAGATCGCCAGCCGCCTGGCCACGGACCGCCTCCTCGGCCTCCCCGCGGATGCCATGCGCACGTACCGCGAGCACATCGCCGCCGTGACCGCGGCCGACGTGCAGCGCGTCGCGCAGAAGTACCTTCAGCCGGACCACATGGCCGTGGTGGTGGTCGGCGACGCCGGCCGCGTGCTCTCCAAGCTGGAGCCCATCGCCCCCGTCGTGCTGCTGGACGTGGAGGGCAGGCCGCTCGACCGCTCGGCGGTGGAGGTGCGGGCCAGCACGGACCGCTTCGACGGCTCGCGCCTGGCGCCGGCCACCTTCACCTACCAGGTGATGGTGCAGGGCAACGCGCTGGGCACCGCCACCGCTACCATCACCCAGGACGGCGCGGCCTGGCGGGCCACCTCGCAGCTCGGCATCGCGATGGCGGGCCTGAGCCAGGCCGACACGGTGTGGTTCGGCAACGACCTGGTCGCCAGCGCGTACAAGCTGCTGCAGACGCAGGGCCCCAACCAGATCTCGGCGGACCTGCGCCTGGCGAACGGCCGCATCACCGGCGCCACCAAGCTGCCCGCCGCCGCCGGCGGCGACCGCACGGTGGACCTGGCGGCGATACCGGGCACGCGCCTTCCGGGCATGGACGCCCTCATCCTCGCGGTGGCCGACCTGGCCGACGGGAAGACGATCACCTACCCGGCGTACGGCGTGCGCGCCAACGGCGTATCGAACGTCACCGTCAAGGTCGTAGGCTCCGAGAGCGTCACCACGCCCGCCGGCACGTTCGACACGTGGAAGATGGAGATGTCCGGCGGCGACGCGCCCGCCACGCTGTACGTGCGCAAGTCCCTGCCGCACGTGCTGGTGAAGCGCGAGGTGACCGGCCAGCCGATCTCCATCGTGCTCCAGTCGATGCAGTAAGCGGCTCGCCGCACCGTGCCCGCCGTTCGCTGCCGGGTACGAAAACAGAGGGCCCGCGTACGTTCGCGCGGGCCCTCTGTTTTTCTCTTCCGCATCGACAGACGTCTCGCCTCGCATCTGCCGTCCCGCCACGGATCGATGGACGCCCCGCCCGCCCGATCGTCTGTCCGTGAGCACGTCGGCGACTTGCGTCACCTTTGCCAACTCCGCGTGTCCGTCCGTGCTTCGGATGCGAACGGGCTCGGCTATTCGCCTAGAAGCACGAGATCGCTCGCGCCGTCCCTGCCATCATCTTCGCCTCCGCCTCGCACGCGGCGTGGTTCTCCGCGGCCAGCGCGGCGGCCTGCCGGCGGAGGCGCGTGGTGGCCGGCGAGCCGGGATAGTCGCGCTCGAGGCCGGCGATCTGCCGGTCCACGACCAGGAGCAGGTCCACGGCCTTCGCGTACTCGCCGCGGTCTTTGTGAAAGCGTGCTACGCCCAGGTCGTCCGTCACGCGCTGGAGCGCACCCGCTGGCTGCGCGGGAACGGGCCGGCGCGGTGGCGTGGAGCTCGACCGCGGCGGAGCAGGGAGACGGAACGGTGCGGGCGGCGCGGCGGCAGCTCGGGCCGGTTTCGGCGCCGCCAGGACCACGCGCCGGGGGGCCGGACGCGCGGGATGGGTGGATCGGGATGCGGCAAGCTGTTCACGGCGCGCGGAACTGCTCTCCGTCCGCGCAGGGGTGACCGGGTGCCTCGTGCCATGCGTCTCGGCGGCCGCGCGCTGGACGGTCGAGTCATCGAGGGGCGGATTCACGACGGGCGGCGTTCCGACGTCGGAGATCCGCTGGGGCTCCGAATCCGGGAGAGCGGAGACGGCGGCGTAGAGCGTGTCCATGCGGAGCACCCGCGCCGGCCTGGACGCCGAAGCCGTGTCGGTGGATGGACGAGCACGCGACGCACGCGGAGGCGCGGCGAGTGCCCATCCCACGAGCGCGGCTCCCACGGCGCCGAGCGCCAGCCCTGCGTGCCGCGCCCTGGCGTCGCCCGTCCGCGACCGCAGCAGGCCGACGGCGATGCACACGGCCGCGGCGAGCCAGACGGTGGCCGCGTCGAAAGGCAGAGGAGGGACGTTCACGGTCGCGCTCGCCTAGCGCAGGCCGACGTGCGACGGAGCGTGCCAGCCGAGGCCCAGGTAGAGCCGCAAGCTGTTGACGGTCGCGCGCTCGCCGTCGGGCAGCGCGCTCTCGTGCCCGTCCACCGTGACGCGCGTGAGCGTCCCCCGCATCCCGCGCAGGCTGATCTCCAGGTGCGACGAGGGCGAGATCGCGGACTGGAACCCGATCGCGCCGCTGACCGCCCGCCCGGTGTACTCCACCGTGCCCGTCTGGCCGCCGACCAGCGCGTCGTCGAACGTCGTGCCGAAGTTGGCGGCACCCACGTCGGCGTAGACCCGGGCCGGCTCGCGATGGCCGTTCAGGAAGAAGCGGCCGCCCAGCTCGCCCGTAACCAGGTCGTAGTGCCGGCTCTTCTTTGTGATCCAGTCGAAGTCCGCGTGGGCGTACACGCCCAGGTGGCCGGCCACGGCGTAGCCCGCGTCGATCCCCAACCCGTGGCCTATGTCGGTGCCCTTCACGCCTTCCTGCCGCGCCGCCGATCCCGCGTACCCGCCGCCGATCCAGAAGCCGTGGCTGGCGAACGGGCTCCGCAGCACCCCGTGGCCGACGAAGTCCTGGTCGCGCTTCCGGCGCCGCGCCCCGGCCTCGTCCACGGTGGTGTCGGCCGGCGGAGGTGCGGGGTGTGCCGGCGTGAGCGTGCTGCACTGTCCGGGAGCCCGCAGCGCCTCGCGCAGCTCCGCCGTGGCGCCGGCTTCCTGGAGACGCGCCAGCGCGGCGTCGTCGGGCGCGAAGTGGATGCAGCGCGACCGCGCCAGCTCCAGCACCCGCGCGCTGCTCACGTGGCTGCGGAGAAGCTCCACCATCTCGTTCAGCGTGATGCCGTACGCCTGCGCGGCGGCGCGCGTGGCGAGCAATGGAAGCAGCAGGGCGCAGAGCGTCAGTGTGCGGCGGATCATGTTTCGGATTCGGGGGATGGACGGCGGAGATGCCGCGGATGCCGTGCGTCGGGTGTTTCGAGGAGAGCAGAATCATCGCTCCCCCAACGGCGTACATCAAGAGGAGGCGTTTCGGGTTCTCCGTACGCGGGGGCGAGTGGCGGGTTTCACGTTGAGCGACCGAAGCTTGGGCGTTGCGAGGGAAGGAGATGCGACGTCCGCATCGCATCTGCCGAAACGGAAGCGGCCCGGCGGAGAGCTCCGCCGGGCCGTTCCACATCTACCGAAATCCGGACGAAGGCGCCGGGGATGCGATCCGGGTTCCCCCGCCGTCAGTTCGCCGGGCCGCCGATGACCATCGGCTTCACGTCCTCGATGGCAGGGTTGGCCAGGCCATGCTTCTTGTTCATGTAGTAGTTCGCGACGCGGGCGGCGAGCGGCGCGGCGCTCTGCGAGCCGTGGCCGCCGAACTCCACGACCGCGGCGACGACGACCTCGGGCTGCCCGCCGTGGGGGGAGGCGAAGCCGGTGAACCAGGCGTGGGGATGGTCCGCGTCCTGGGCGTTCTGCGCCGTGCCCGTCTTGCCGTACAGCGTCCAGTTGTCCAGCGCCACCGCCGCCGCCGTGCCGCCGTCCTCCACCACGCGCGCCATGCCCTCGCGCACGGTCGCAAGCGTGGGCCCGCTCACGTGCAGGTCGGTCTCAAGCGGCGCAGGGGCGCCCATCACCACGTGCGGCGCGCGCGCGGTGCCGTTGGCCGCCAGGGCGCTGAAGAACTGCGCCATCCGCAGCGGCGTCTGCGAGTTGGGGCCCTGGCCGATGGACAGGTTCATCACCTCGCTGGGCGGCGGCCGCCAGCCGAAGTGGTGCACGTACCACTCGCGGCCCGACGGGAAGCTGCCCGCGCGCTCGCCCGGCAGGTCCATCCCCGTCTTCCGCGCGAAGCCCAGACGCGTGCCCTCGCCCGTGAGCGTCTCGATTCCCAGCAGGATGCCCAGCTGGTAGAAGTACACGTTGCACGACGCGGCGATGGCGTTCACCAGGTTCAGCGAGCCGTGCCCGTCGCGCTTGTCGCAGCGCGAGTAGCGGCCCGCGAAGGTCATCCCGCCAGTGCACGCCAGCGGCATCACGCTCTTCTCGGGCGTGATCACGCCGCGGTTCAGGCCGATGATGGCCGTCGCCAGCTTCCACGTGGACCCCGGCGGATAGATGCCCACCATCGCGCGGTTCAGCAGCGGGCGCGAGTCGCCCGCGTTCAGCCCGCGCCACACCTGCGGGTCGATACGGCCCGTGAGCAGGTTGGGGTCGTAGCTGGGGTTGGAGTACATCGCCAGCACCTCGCCGGTGCCGGGCACCATCGCCACGATGGCTCCGCGCATGTTGGCGGGGAAGATGGCGCGCGCGTAGCGCTGGAGGTCCAGGTCCAGCGTGAGCCGCACGTCGGCCCCGGCCTTGGGGGGCGTGGTGAGCTGGCTGGCGAAGCGGCCCACCACCTTGCCGCGCGCGTCCACCTCCACGTAGCGCGCGCCCTGCGTGCCGCCCAGCCGCCGCTCGTACTGGCGCTCCACGCCGCCCTTGCCGATGTGCTGCCCGCTGCGGAAGCCGGTCCACGCCGGGCTCTCGAGCTCGCGGTCGTTGATCTCGCCCACGTAGCCCACCACGTGCGCCACCGCGTCGCCGTACGGATAGCGGCGGATGGGGTGCGGCTCCAGGACTATGCCGGAGATGCGGCCGCGCCGCTCTTCCAGCTTCGACACCTGCCCGAACGTGAGCGCGTCCGAGACCAGCACGGGGTGTATGGACCGCTTGCCCGCCCGCGCCATCACCTCCTCCACCGCGGCCGAGTCCAGGCCAAGCACCTGGCGTAGCGGCTCCAGGCGCGCGCGCACCGAGTCGCGCGGTCCCGGCTCTATGGAGAGCGAGTAGCCGGTGACGGTCTCGGCCACCACCTTGCCGTTGCGGTCGAAGATGGTGCCGCGCGGGGCGGGGATGGGCACCACCCGGAACCGGTTGTCGTCGGCGCGCAGCACGAACTCGCTGTTCCGCACGATCTGCGTGCGGAAGAACGCCGCCCCCAGGCATCCGAGGGCGACGGCGATGGCCATGGTGGCGTGCACGGCCCGCCGGCGGCGGGAGTGCGGGTGGAACGGGTTTGCGGGCGACACGGAGAACGTCCTGGCGGGGTGACGCGGCGAACGGGATCGCGGGCCGTGAGATGGAGGTTGTGCGAGCGGGTAAACTTATACGCCCGAAGGCGTTCACGCCAGTCTGGCGCATCTGCTCC
The DNA here is from genome assembly GCA_035696245.1 of Longimicrobiaceae bacterium. NCBI lineage: Bacteria > Pseudomonadati > Gemmatimonadota > Longimicrobiia > Longimicrobiales > Longimicrobiaceae > Longimicrobiaceae bacterium. Next base: position 9,644 of record DASRQW010000179.1, read on the forward strand.
GCGGCCGGGTGGCAGGAACCTGTGCCGGTGCGCCGTGTACCCCCAAGAGCGTCGTTCTTGCGCTCCCCCACCGGGAGCGTATCTTCCGGCCCCCGGCGATGGACCCGCCGCCTGCCTCCCGCCAGCCGCATCTGCGGCATGCAACTTGACGTAGGGCGGCAAGGCCCCACAAAACGAACCCGCACGCGGACCCTCCTGCTTCCGGCCCCCACGGCCGGGGGCCAGCCCCGCGTTCAGAAAATATCTCAAGCCAGAGTAACTGCATGACCGTATCCGCCCAGACCACCGCCGCGGCGCTCCCGGAGCCCGCGGCCGCAGACGCG
>DASRQW010000180.1 GCA_035696245.1 Longimicrobiaceae bacterium
CGCGGTCCGCCGTGCATCATCCGTACTCCATGCTGCTCAGTGTTCGCGGGAGAGGCATCCCTCCGCGCATGGCCGACCCTGCACGAACGGCCGAAGGGTCGATGGGTGTCGGCGCCTCCCGGAAGCTCCGTGCCGGGCCGCAGGTTTCGGACGCAACGAACGAGTCGGTGGATGCGCGGCATCCTCCGTTTTCGGTAGATGCACATCGTCGCGTCGTCCTCTGGAGATGCCGCGCTGCAAGCCTTCCGTCTCCGCACCGCCCTCCGCCGATGCGGTAGCCCGGCGGTGCGGATGCAGGCCGGCGGATCCGGATCCGCCCGGTCGAAAGATCCCGGGCCGCCGGGCATCTCCCGTCCGCCATCTCATTCAACCCGATGCGGGCGATGGAGATGCTCGTCGCGGCCGACGAGGGCCGTGCATCTACCGGACGCGGGTCAGTAGGGCATGCCGAACTTGAAGTAGAGCGACCCCTTGTCGCCGCGGGCGTAGGCGGCGCTCACGGTGTTGCGGCCGTCCAGGAAGGTGAACGAGAGGCCGCCGCCCAGCGCGGTGTGCCAGCCGCCCGGCGAGTCGCCGTGCACGAACACGCGGCCGGCGTCCGCCAGCGCGAAGGCGCCCAGGTCGCCGTGCACCAGCAGCGTGGCGCGCGTGAGGAAGGTGCGCAGCTCGGCGCCGCCCCACGCCGCCGCGTCGCCCGCGTAGCGCTGCCCGTGGAACCCGCGCAGCGTCCCGCTCCCGCCGATGTAGGCGGCGTCCTGGAAGGGGAAGTCGCCCCAAACCTTCTGCCCGCCCGCCCGCAGTGCCAGCGTGGGCCCGGCCATGCCGGGAATGGAGAGGTACGCCGCGGCCTGCGCGTGCGCGTCGCCGTACGGCCCCACGTCGCCGCCGGTCGCCAGCGGGTTGCCGGTGCCGCCCACCTGCGCGCGCAGGCCGCGGCGCGGGTTGGAGACGCTGTCGGGCACGTTGTCGAACAGCAGGTCGCCGTGGGCGCCCGCGGTGGTGAACGCGTCCACGCCCCGCGGCCGCAGGATGCCCGCCGCCGAGGTGGACAGCTCGCGCGCGTCGTTGCGCCGCACGTTGGGTCCGAAGGCGAAGAAGGTTCCGGGCGCCACCGGCAGCGACAGCGTGGGAAAGAGCAGCAGCTCGCGGTTGAACACGCGGTAGCGCCACTCCCCTCCGCCGGGCGACTCGTTGCCGTAGCCGTGGAAGCGCGTGAGCTCCAGGTCTGTGGCGCGCGCCAGCAGCGTGGCGCTGCGCTGCGAGTTGGGCCAGTGCCGGTCTGCCGTGAGCTCCACGCCGAACCGCCCGTACTTGGGCGCGTACACGCCCTTGAGCGACGTGCGCAGCTTGCTGGGCTCGGTGCGGAAGCCGTAGCGGGTGATGGACGGCCCGGCGCCCACCACCAGCCCCACGCCCGAGCGGTACTGGACGAGCGGCGCCAGGAACGACGTCTTGCTGCCCCAGTCGCGCGGCTGCGCCTGTAGCTTGCCGCGCTCCACGACACGCTCCTCGTACGGCCGCTCGTCCACCGCGGTGTGGGCGCCGCGCACGAACAGGTTGTGGCCCTGGTCGTCGTCGAAAGCCGTCGTGCCGGTGGAACGGTCCTCCAGGCGGTCGTCTCCGCCGCCGCCCACCGCGATCACGCCGATGCCGCCGCCGCCGCGCACCGTGAGCCGGTCGTCGCCGCCGTGCAGGAAGATGCGCACCTCGTCGGTCTCGCCCGGCAGGAAGCGGCGCTGGTAGTACGGGCGCGCCTCGGCCTCGCCGTCGTGGCTGGCGTAGAGGCGCACGTCGGCGCTGCCGTCGCCGTTGCGCACCACGTCGGCCACATCGCGGTCGTCGGTCGCGTGGATCTCCGGGTCCAGCGCGGCGATGCGGTAGAAGCGCTCGGCCGCCTCGGGAAGCTCGTCGCGGCGGGCGCGCAGGCGCGACTCCAGCTCGGCGCCGCTGCGCGCGTACCACTCCGGCGGCATGGACCGCACGGCCCGCGCGATCACCGCGTCGGAGAGCCGCGCCTGCATCACCGTGACGACGGAGTCCCACACGGGCCGGGGCAGGTCGCTCAGGATGCGCCTGTCCAGCCGCTGCGGGTTCTCCAGCAGCCCGATCAGGCTCTTGGGATACGTGCGCTCGAAGGTGACCAGCTTGGGCTCCTTGCTGCGCGCCACGGGCAGCAGCGCCCCGTCGTAGCGCACGAACGCGTAGTCGCGGTCACGCCCTATGGCGCGCCACACGTGCTCGCCGCCGCGGTCGAAGCGGGCCCACTTGTACTGGTCCTCGTGCCGGTCCCAGTCCGCGATCCACAGGTCGAAGAGGCGCCCCGTGAGGTAGTCGCGGCTGTCCACGCGGTGCCGCGCGTCCTGCTCCACGTCCTTCCACATGTCCTCGGTGTCCGCCACGTCGTCCGCCCCGGCGAAGGCGGGGCCGTGCTTGCCGTTCCCCGGCCGCTCCTCCACCACGCCCAGCATGCCCGCGAAGTCGTGGCGGAACTCGCCCAGGGCGGGGTCGTCGGGCATGGCGTAGAGGCGCGGCTGCGCGCCCAGCAGGCCCAGCGCGAGCTGGAGCTGGATGGCGATGGGGTTGGCGTCCGGGTGCAGCGAGCTGACCTGGTCCTGGATGAGCCAGTCGACCGCGGTGTTCTGGATGTCCTTGGGCAGCGCGGGCGTGACCTCCTTGTCGACCGAGCGGAAGCTGTACTCGCGCCCGTCGCCGCCGCGGAAGCGCAGCGACTTGGTCTGGTTGCCTCCGCCGCGCTCGGTGGGCGTGAGGCCGCCGCCGAAGCGGCGGAGGTCCAGCACGGGCACGCGCGTGGGCGTCTGCCAGAGGTCGCGGTAGTCCTCGCCCAGCAGCGCGCGGCGGACGGAGCCCGCCTCGTAGCGCTTGCTGGCGACCACCGTGGCCGAGTCCTGCGCGGCCGCCGGGCGCGCGCCCGCGAGCCCCGCCCCCGCCGCGAGCGCGATCGCCGCCGCGCGCCCCATCCGTGTAGCCATTCCCATTGCGAGCCCCTGCATCGTGTCCAGTGTGCGCGCCCGGTCTATGGGGCGCGTCGAGTCCATTCGATCGTCCGGCAGGCGCCCCCTCCCGCTCGCTTAGGCTCGCACCCTCCCCCGCAAGCGGGAGAGGGTTGGGGCTCGTGCGCGCTTCGGGCGGGTCGATGCGGGCGGAGGCTTCCGGTTGGTCGGAGGCGGCGGACTTTACGCCGTCGTTGCCGCGGTTTTCGACCGCCAAGCACGGCCCGCCTTCCATCGTCCGAACCGCACCGCATCTACCGGCATCCCGCCCACTTACCTGCGCTTCTTCTTGCCCTTGCGGCGTGTGCGGAAGGGCACGTACTCGGCGGCGGAGACCTGCTCGGCCCACCGCTCGTCCAGCGCGCCCAGCAGGTCCGGCGCGGAGGCGTCTTCCTTGAGCCGCACCAGGTAGTACAGCGTCGAGAGCCCGTCCTCGCGCGGCACGATGTCGGCCAGCGTCCAGTCGCGCGCCATGTCGCCCAGCGCCTCGGTGACGGTCATGCGCGCCAGCTCGGAGTTGGGCGTGTGCACCAGCAGGATCCCGTCGGTGCGGATGCCGTGGTCGTCGTCCAGCATCCGCCGCCGTATGTCGCGCTGCTGCTGCGGCTCGCGCGCCAGCACCAGCGCCGAGTCGCCCACGGAGAGGATGCCGGTGCGCCCGTACTGCCCGCCGTAGATGGAGCCGATGTTGTACCGCCACATCAGCAGCACCACGAAGTTGAAGAACACCGACATCACCAGCGCCACGTCCAGCGCCTGCACGCCGCTCGACAAGCCGATTCCAAGGCTCAGGAAGATGTACACCGCGTCGCGCGGGTCCTTGAGCGTGTTGCGGAACCGCACGGCCGCCACGATGCCCGCCAGGCTGAACGCCAGCGCGATGCTGTTCTTCACCACCAGCACGATCCCGCACACCACGATGGGCAGGATGATGACCGACCGCACCAACGCGGGGTCGTACCGGAAGCGCTTGGTGAACATGTAGACGCGCACCACCGGCACCACCAGCGCCAGCGCGGCGGCGATGGTCAGAAAGGTGACCAGGCCGCGGCTGAGCAGGTGCCCCACGTCCAAGGTGCCCCCCGGGGCGCCATCGAACTCCGCCTTCAGGAAGGCGCTCTTGGACGTGGGCAGCGAGGTTGGCGGCAGCAGCGCGTCGCGCACCGCGGGCACGAAGTACACGAGCAGCGAGGCTACTGCCAGCAGCACCACGTAGTACAGGACGAGCCGCAGGAACGGCGCGCGGCGCGTGTTCTTGAACCGGTCGAGCAGCGAAGCGCGCGGCTCCGGCTCGGCGGCGCGCACCGGCGGCCCGTCGCCCTGCATGGGCCGGGACAGCAGCGTCTCGGAAGGTTGCTCGTGCGGCAAATGGGGTCGGTCGGCCATGTCGTCTTCGGGTGTGGGCGGCCTTGGCGGGCGCGCAGGCGTGGGTCGTAAGCAGGAAACACGCCGCGGACCGGATCCGTGCGCTTCGGCACCATGCGCTTACGAGGCGGCGGATGGGTGGGGGATTGGTGGCGGTGGGCGGGGCCCGGGCGGCCCCCTCCCCCGGCCCCTCCCCCAAAACTGCCTGGGGGAGGGGAGCCTGGTCCACGGCGGGGGCGGGGTTTGCGACGGATTGGTGCGGTCGCGAATGGCTCTAACCCGCACCTCATATGCGGTTATATCATCCTCCGCGTTCCGGGGAGATATCGGGGAAGAGCCCGTCCGCAGCACCATCTCGTCGGGCATCGCGCCGACGACACTCCACCGGACCCGAAAACACGAGAGGCCCGGACGGTGGGTCCGGGCCTCTCGGTTCGCGCGGGCAGGCGTTGGGCGGGCGGCTATTCCTTGGCCTTCGCCTGGGCCTTCTCGGCCTTGCGGCGGGCGCGGCCTTCCTCGCGGGCGTCGGACAGCTCCTTGAGGAAGATGGCCGAGGCGGTGGAGAAGGCGCCCTGCTGGCGCAGCTTGGTGAGCAGCACGCCGGTGAACTCCTGCACGGCCCGCCGCAGGCTGCTGTCGGAGGCGTAGCCGCAGGTGTAGGCCACGCTCAGCACCGTCTGGCTGGGGTCGTCCAGCAGCTCGCAGGCGAGCAGCACGCGCATCCACGCCAGGATGCGGCGGGGCGGCGGCAGGTCGGCCTGCTCGGCCCAGCGCAGCAGCGTCCGCTCGGAGAGGCGCAGCGAGGCGGCCAGGTCGCGTCCGTGCCCGCCCTCGGCCACCACCTCGGCGGCGGCCATGAGCAGCGTGCGGGCGCGGCCGGAGAGAGTCGCCGGAAGCGAGCGCTCCAGCAGGCTCTGCAGCGGCCGGCCTTGCGCCGACCGCAGCCGCCGGGCGATGGCCTCGAGCGTGTCTTCCTCGTCGAGGGCGATGACCTCCTTCACGCCCCACTCGCCCAGCGTGCGCAGATCGCGTATGCGGCCGCGCTTCACCTCCAGGGCGGCGATCACCGTCGCGCTGGGGAACTCCCAGAGCAGCGAGCGCAGCTCGGGGGCCAGCTCGGCCTCGCTGCCGTAGGCGCGTGTGTAGGGGTCGACCACGATGAGCGCCGCGGGCGGCGCCTCGCGGACCGCTTCCCGAAGGCTCTCCCAGTCCGTGACGAACTGGCACTGGAAGCGCTGGCTCCCAATGCGGCGGAGGCGCTCCCGGAAGAGCGCATCCGAATGGAGGACGAGGAGGGGACGGGCTACGGTTTGCATGACATGTCGGAAACTATGTGATCGACTCTCCGGCGCGTGTTCGCGCACTCGCCGAAATCGTCTCAGTTTACCTGTGTCCCGGCCTACTGTCCAGTTCCTTCGATCTTTCTCCCTCCAAAGGAGCCGAGATGAGAACAGCTCGTACCCTGCTCGCCGCCCTCGCACTGCTCGCCGCCGCCGCTTGCGGCACGGCCGACCCGACGGGGCCCGGTGCCCCTTCGGGGACGGCCGCGGCCCACGACAACCAGGGGGCGCTGGGCTCGGGGGCGCGCACGCAGGAGCCGGTACCGCCCTTGCCGGCGGCCTGAGGCAGAGGGCTCAGCCCACCGCCGCCAGCGAACGCACCAGCTCGGCGGCAAGGACGTCGCCGGGGTCCTCCGCCGTGCCGGGCGGCGTGACCTCGGCGGCGCGCGCGCTGCTGCCTGCGCGGGCGGCCTGCGCGATCGCCTCGGCCGAGGCGAGGATCTTGGCCTCGCCGCGGCGGGCTGCGGCGCGGGCGGCGGTCTCGGCGGCCATGGCGGCCAGCGGCGCGTCGCCCAGGCTGGCGGCGCCGCGGGCCAGGTTCAGCCACACCTGCGCGGCGCCCCGCTCCGCGTCGGGCTGCTCGACCAGCGAGGCGGCCTCGGCGGCGGCGTCCTCGAAGGAGCGGCGGTCGCCGGTGCCGGCGGCGGCGCGGGCCACGTTGGCCAGCACCACGGCCCGCTCGGCGCGCCCGGGAATGTGCGGCAGCGCGGCGCGGAACACGGGAAGCGCCCGCGCGAACTCGCCCGCGGCGGTCCAGAAGCATGCCACGTCGTGCGCCAGGGCGGGCACGCGGGGGTGCCCGTCGCCGTAGGCGCGCAGGGCGGCGCCGGCGTACTCGGTGGCGGCGTGGCCGTCGCCCAGCTCCATGGCGGTGACGAACAGGTCGTGCAGCGCCATGGCCTGCACCTGCCGCAGGCGGTGCCGCTGGGCGGCGCGGAGCGCCCGGGTATGCATGCGCCGCGCCGCGGGCAGGTTGCCGCGCTGCACGGCCAGGTTGCCCAGCGCGGCGAAGGCCATGGCGTAGCTGCTCCAGTCGCCGCTCTGCCGCGCCAGCACCACGGCCTTGTGCAGCCACCCCTCGGCGCGCACGGGCTCGCCGTGCTGGCGGGCCAGGCGGCCCACGGCGTAGGCCAGGGCCGCGTCCCCCGGCTCGGCGAGGGCGGCGGCCTGCATGTACGCGAGGGCGGTGGCGGGCGCGCCCCGCTCCTCGGCCCAGCGCGCGACGGCGGCGCACGCCCACGCCACGCGAGCCCGCGGAAACTCGGCCGGCGAGGCGAGCAGCTCGGCGATGGCGTGCAGGGCGGGCCTCAAGCGCTCGTCCAGCCCGGCGCGCGAGAGAGCCTCGGCGCGGCGGGCGGCGGCGGCGCGGGCGAACACGGCGGCGCGCTCGGCCTCGGGCGCGGCGGCCCACAGCAGCACGTTCCGGAGTGACTGGAAGAGCACGAGCCCCGGATCGCCCTCGACCTCGGCCAGCAGCGCCGCGCCCTCCAGCGTCTCGGCGCCGCGGGTGATGGGGGGGAGCACGCGGAACGGACGCCGGCGGGACGCGGGGGCGGGGAGGGATGGGCGCATCGCACGCTCCTGGATGGTTTGCGGGCGCGGGGGAAGGCCCCATGGAACGGGGCGCCGGGGCGGGTGCCTGTATGATACATCGCACGGGCTGTTCGTGCCACTAGGTGCATTTCAGCGCACGTGAGACGTCCGCCGTACCGAAACGCCACAATGCGCGGAAGCAGGAACACCCCATCCGTTCCGCCACCCGCGAGGCCCGGTTCGCGCACCGCGCGCACGGGCAACGAAATCCAGCCGCCGCCTGGCATCTCCCGCCGCGAAAATCCAAGCAAACATACGGATCCGTTCACCTCCATTTTCCGACAGGCCTTGTTTGGGAGAGTCGGTTTGTGTATCCTTTTGTCCGGCTGCGGAACGGCCCGCTCGCGCCACGGCGCTCCTCTTCCCGTCACCACGGGCACGGACGCGGGGCCGCGCCGGCCGCGGCCCGCCGTCTCCCCGAAACGGGGTGGCGCCCCGCGGGAGAGCCCCCGCCATACCCGCTGGCTCTCCCCTCCATGCGCCGCCGCCAGGCCCCCCAGCCCGGCCGCGGCGACCCAAGAAACCGATTCCAGGGCACCGGGATGAGCACGCAGATGACCCTCGACTCCGTGCACGGCATCGACGTCTTCCGCCCCTCGGCTGCGGCCGGGGTGGCGGCACCTGCGCCACGCGTGCTGGAGCCCGCGGACTGGGTGAAGGACGTGAAGCCGTCCACCATCTCCGAGATGCTCAAGGTGATGGCGCGGCCCAACCTGATCTCGTTCGCGCTGGGCCTGCCCGCGCCCGAGCTGTTCCCGGTGGAGGAGTTCACCGCGTCGGCCGCGCGGGTGCTGGCCGGCGACCGCGGCGCGCTGCAGTACCGGCCGCCGTCCGCACGCCTCAAGAAGCAGGTGGTGGAGCTGATGGCGCAGCGCGGCGTGCGCTGCACCGAGGAGCAGGTGTTCCTCACCACGGCGGCCCAGCAGGGGCTGGCCCTCCTCGCCCGGCTCTTCCTGAACCACGGCGCGCAGGTCATCACCGAGCAGCTCATCTACACCGGCTTCCAGCAGGTCATCGAGCCCTTCCAGCCGCGCATCCTGGCGGTGCCCACGGACTTCGACACGGGCATCGACGTGGACGCGGTGGAGCGGCTGCTCGAGGGCGGCGCCCGGCCGGGCTTCATCTACGTGATCTCCGACGGGCACAACCCGGTGGGCGTGTCGGTCTCGCCCGAGAAGCGCGCGCGGCTGGTGCAGCTGGCGCGGCGCTTCGGCGTGCCCATCGTGGAGGACGACGCGTACGGTCTGCTCAACTTCGGGCAGGCGGTGCCGCCCATGCGCGCCATGGACGACGAGTGGGTCTTCTACGTGGGCTCGCTCAGCAAGGTGATGGCGCCGGGCTTCCGCATCGGGTGGATCGTGGCGCCCGAGCGGTTCGTGCCGGTGCTGGGCTGCGCCAAGGACGCGAGCGACATCGACACCAGCACCTTCACGCAGGCGCTGGTGTCGGAGTACATCGAGTCCGGCCACTTCAGCGGCCACCTGCCGCGGGTGCGCGACGCGTACCGCGAGCGGCGCGACGTGATGCTGGCGGCGCTCGCCCGCCACTTCCCCACCGGGGCGCGCTGGACGGTGCCCACCAACGGCGCGCTGATCTGGCTGGACCTGCCGCGCCACGTGGACACGGGCAAGCTGCTCAAGGTGGCGGTGGAGACCGAGGGCGTGGCCTTCGTGCCGGGCAACGCCTTCGCCTGCGACGGCAGCCGGGCGGGAAGCAACGGGATGCGCCTCAACTTCTCGCACCCCTCGCCCAAGGACATCGAGGAGGGGATCGGCCGGCTCGCCCGCGCGGTGAGGTCCACCTTCGGCTGAGACCCTACACGCCGAGACGCGGGGGCGGCCCACGCCGTCCCCCTGCGGGGTGAGCGCCCGGCCGGCTCGCCCCGTTCCCGTCTCCCGCACCCACGCCCGCGCCGCGCCGGAAACGCCGTTCCCCAGGTGCGCCCATGGTCGATTCGGTCAGGCCCGCCCCCGCTCCCGAAAGCGCCGCACTCCCCGCCCGCCCCGCGCCCGCGCTGGTGCACCGCCTGTTCGAGGCGCAGGCGGCCCGCACGCCGGACGCCCCCGCGCTGCTGCACGCGGCCGGAGAGGTGAGCTACGGCGAGCTGGACGCGCGGGCGAACCGGCTCGCGCGGCACCTGCGCGGGCTGGGCGTGGGCGCGGAGGTGCCGGTGGGCGTGTTCTGCCCGCGGACGGCGGAGATGGTGATCGCCCTGCTCGGCACGCTCAAGGCCGGCGGGGCGTACGTGCCCCTGGACCCGGCGTACCCGGCCGAGCGCGTGGCCTTCATGCTGGCCGAGACGGGCGTCCGCGCCGTCGTCACCGTCTCCGCCCTCGCCGGCCGCCTCCCCTCCACCCCCGCGCACCTCGTCGTCCTAGACCGGGATGCGGACGCGATCGCGTCGGAGGATGCGGGCGCCGTGGACGCCGCGGTGCACCCGGAGAGCCTGGCGTACGTGATCTACACGTCGGGCTCCACCGGCTGGCCCAAGGGCGTGCAGATCGAGCACCGCTCGGCGGTCGCCCGGCTGAGGTGGATGCGCGACTTCTTCACCGAGGCGGAGCGGGCCGCCGTGCTCTGCGCCACGTCGGTGTGCTTCGACGTGTCGGTGGCCGAGGTGTTCGGCACGCTGTGCTGGGGCGGCAAGCTGGTGCTGGCGGAGAACGCGCTGTCGCTCGCCAGCCTGCCCGCGGGGCACGAGGTGCGGACGGCGTGCATGGTGCCCGCGGCGGCGGCGGAGCTGCTTCGGCTGGGGGCGATCCCATCCACCGTCCGTACCCTCGCGCTGGGCGGCGAGCCGGTGCCGCCGGACCTCGCCCGCGGCCTGTACGCGCTGGGCACGGTGGAGCGCGTGCTGAACCTGTACGGGCCGACCGAGGACACGACGTACTCGACCTGCAAGCCGCTCGGGCGCGAGGACGGCGGACGCGTGACCGTGGGCCGGCCGCTGCCGGGAACGCACGCGCACGTGCTGGACCCCGCCGGGATCCCGGTCGCCGCAGGGGCGGAGGGAGAGGTCTGGCTGGACGGTGCCGGGCTCGCTCGCGGCTACCTGCGGCGTCCCGCCCCCACGGCGGAGCGTTTCGTCCCAAACCCGTTCGGCGCGGCGGGGTCGCGCATGTACCGTACGGGCGACGTGGGGCGCTTACGCGAAGACGGCGAGCTGGAGTGCCTGGGGCGGCTGGACCAGCAGGTGAAGGTGCGCGGCTTCCGCGTGGAGCCGGGGGAGGTGGAGGCGGTGCTCCGCGAGCACCCGGCGGTGGACGCGGCGGCCGTGGTGGTACGCGACGACGCGCCGGGCGGGCGGGCGCTGGTGGCCTACGTCGCCGCGCGCGACGGCGCGGCGAGCGCGACGGAGCTTCGCGCGCGCGTGGCGGCGCGCCTGCCGGAGCACATGGTGCCCGCGCACGTGGAGGTGCTGCCCGCGCTCCCACTCACGCCCAACGGCAAGGTGGACCGCCGCGCGCTCCCCGCCCCCCGCCGCGCCTCGGCGGACGCGTCTGCATCGGCCGAAAGCACGTTGCCGGCCGAGATGACGGAGACGCAGCGGCGGCTGGCGGCGATCTGGGCCGAGGTGCTGGGAGTGGACGGGGTGACGGTGGATGCGGACCTGTTCGCGCTGGGCGGCCACTCGCTCCAGGCGACGCAGATCGTGGCGCGCGTGCGGCGGGAGATGGGCGTGGAGCTGCCGCTGCCCGCCATCTTCGCGACTCCGACGGTGGAAGGCATCGCCCGCGTGGTGGAGGCGGCGCGGGCGGAGCGCCCGGACGACGGCGTCGACCGCATCCCCCGCGCGGACAGGACGAAGCCGATCCCGCTCTCGGCCGCGCAGGAGGCGATCCGCTTCTTCGAGGAGCTGTCGCGCGGGATGCGCAGCTACGACTTCCAGGCGACGGTGGCCTTCCGCGGCCGGCTGGACGCGCGGGCGCTGGAGGCGGCGCTGAACGAGATCGTGCGCCGCCACGAGATCTTCCGCACCACCTTCCCCGTGATCGACGCCGAGGCGGTGCAGGCGGTCCACGCGCCGTGGGCCGTGCATCTCCCCATCACCGACCTGTCCGGCCTGCCGGAAGACGGACGGCGGGCGGAGATGGAGAGGCGGATGCGCGCCGGGTTCCTGGAGCCCTTCCGCCTGGAGCGGCTGCCGCTGGTTCGCTGGCACCTGTACCGTCTCGCGGAAGGCGAGCACGTGCTGGCGGCGGCGGAGCACCACTTCGTCCACGACGGCTGGAGCTTCGGCGTCTTCCTGCGCGAGCTGACGGCGCTGTACGAGGCGTTCGCAGCCGGGCGCCCGTCGCCGCTGCCGGACCCGGAGATCCAGTTCGCGGACTACGCGGTGTGGCAGCGCGCGCGCCTGGCGGGCGGAAAGGCGCGGGCGGGGCTGGACTGGTGGGCGGAGAAGCTGGCCGGCCTGCCCGCCGCGCTGGAGCTGCCCACCGACCGGCCGCGGCCGCCGGCGATGAGCTTCCGCGGCGCGTCCCGGCGGGTGCGGCTGGACCCCGGCCTGGTCGCCGCGGCGGAGGCTTTCGCGCTCAAGTCCGGCGCCACGCTGTACATGACGCTGCTGGCCGCCTTCCAGGCGCTGCTGTCGCGCCGGTCGGGCCAGGACGACTTCTGCGTGGGCGCGGGCGTGGCGGGGCGCGACATGCGCGAGACGGAGGGGCTGATCGGGATGGTGGTGAACACCGTCCCTCTCCGCGCGCGGCTGGACGGCGACCCGGAGTTCCGCGAGGTGCTGGCGCGGGTGCGCGAGACGGCGCTGGAGGCGTACGCGCACCAGGAGGTGCCCTTCGGCGAGATCGTGGAGGCGGTGCGGCCGGAGCGGGCGCTGGACCGGCTTCCCATCTACCAGGTCAGCTTCAGCTTCCACGACGCGCCGTACCCGCGGCTGGAGCTGCCAGGCCTGCGGCTGGAGGTGACGGAGGCGGTGGGCATCGGCGCGGCGAAGTTCGACCTGCAGGTGATCGTGATCCCCCGCGCCCACCAGCACGCGGGCGAGGGCATCACCATGATCTGGGAGTACGCCACCGACCTGTTCGACCCGGCGACGGTGGACCGGATGGCGGAGGAGTTCCAGACGCTGCTCGCGGCCGCCGTCACGGCTCCCGCGACGCGGCTGTCGGACCTGCCGCTGCTGCACGAGACGGAGGAGCGGCGGATCGCCTCCGCGTGGAACGACACGGACGCGCCGTACCCGCGCGACGCCACGCTGCCCGAGCTGTTCGAGCGGTGGGCGGCGGAGACGCCGGACGCGCCGGCGCTGGTCTTCGGCGGGGAGACGCTGACGTACGCGGAGACGGACGCGGCGGCGAACCAGCTCGCGTGGCGGCTGCGGGAGCGCGGGGTGGGCGCGGAGGGGCGCGTGGGCGTGTGCCTGGAGCGCTCGGCCGAGCTGGCGGTGGCGGTGCTCGCGGCGCTCAAGGCCGGCGCGGCGTACGTGCCACTGGACGCGGACTATCCCCGCGAGCGGCTGGAGCACATGGTCCGCGACGCCGGCATCGCGGTCGTCGTCACCCGCTCCTCGCTCGCGGAGCGTCTTCCGGACGGCGTCGAACGGCTGGAGCTGGACGGGGAGGATGCGGATGCCGCGCCTCTGCCGAAGGGTGCACCGCCGCGCATCTCCAGTCCCGACATGCTGGCGCACGTCATCTACACGTCGGGGTCGACGGGAACGCCGAAGGGCGTGGGGATCACGCACCGCGGGGTCGTCCGCCTCGTTTGCGGGGCGGATTACGCGCCGTTCGCGCCCGGCGACCGGGTGGCGCAGCTCTCCAGCCCCTCGTTCGACGCCTACACGTTCGAGGCGTGGGGCGCGCTGCTGAACGGCGCCGCGCTGGTGGGCGTGCCGCGCGACGTGGCGCTCCACCCCGCCGCGCTGGCCGGCCTGCTGCGCCGCGAGCACGTGACGGCGGCGCTGCTCACCACGGCGCTCTTCAACCAGGTGGCGCGCGAGCTTCCCGGCGCGTTCACGGGCGTGCGGCACCTGTACTTCGGCGGCGAGGCGGCGGACGCCGCGGCCGTGCGGCGCGTGCTCGCGGCGGATCCGCCGGAGCGGCTGGTGAACCTCTACGGCCCGTCCGAGGGCACCGTGGTGGCAAGCTGGCACCGCGTGGAGTCGTTGGATGCGGACGCGACGGCGGTCCCCATCGGCCTCCCCGTCGGCAACACCTCGCTGCACGTGCTGGACGAGCGGGGGCGGCTCGCTCCCGTCGGAGTTCCTGGCGAGTTGCACGTGGGCGGCGACGGCGTGGCGCGCGGCTACCTGGGCCGCCCCGCGCAGACGGCCGCGGCGTTCGTGCCCGACCCGTTCTCCGCCCGCCCGGGAGCGCGGCTGTACCGCACGGGCGACCGCGTGCGGCGGCGCGAAGACGGCGCGCTGGAGTTCGTGGGCCGCGTGGACCGGCAGGTCAAGCTGCGCGGCTTCCGCGTGGAGCCGGGGGAGATCGAGGGCATCCTGCGCGCCCACCCCGCCGTCGCCGACTGCGTGGTGGACGTGGTGGAAGCCGCGGGCGACCGGCACCTCGCCGCCTGGGCCGTCCTGGCGCCGGGCGCGGAGGCCGACGCCGCCGGGCTGCGCGAGTGGGTGGCGGCGCGCGTGCCCGCCCACGCCGTGCCCGCCGGGATCGCGCTGCTCCCGCGGCTGCCGCTCACGCCCAACGGCAAGGTGGACCGCCGCGCCCTCGCCGCGCCCGAGGTGGAGCGCTCGGACGCCCGCCCGGCGCCCGTGCCGCCCGCGACGCGGACGGAGGCGCGCGTGGCCGGCCTCTGGGCCGAGGTGCTGGGCACGGACGAGGTGGGCGTGGAGGACGATTTCTTCGCGCTCGGTGGCCACTCGCTGCGGGCCATGCGCCTGGTGGCCCGCGTGCGCGAAGCCTTCGGCGTGGACCTGACCGTCCGCGCGCTCTTCGACGCCCCCACCGTCCGCGCCCTCGCCGCCGAGCTGGACCGGCGCACCGCCCTCTCCCGCGGCGAAGACGCCCACGCCGCCGCCGCCGACTGATGCCGATGCCGATGCCGATGAGCCAGACGCCAGCAGGCGCGACGACGTTTCGGAAGATGCGATGTACGACGACGCGCCCCGAACCACCGGCCGCGAGCCGTCGCCGTTAGTCCCCGCAGGGGGACTTTGCGCAGTCGTTGCCGCGGTTTCAACCGCCCGTCCTGATGCCGCTGGCGGGACAGACGTTCGATGGTCGAGACCGACCATCCAGATGGATGCAGCCCTGGCCGCACGGGGTTCGTTCCTGAGCCCCAGCCGCTTCACGCGGCCCGGAAACGCCGTACCCCAGGTGTGGAGATGAGCGATATCACGGAGACGGACGCCGGGCGCGCCGCCACGGCTGCCGAAGCGAAGCCGGGCGTAGCCTACGCCGGCCCGCCCATGGCGCCCGCGGGGCTGATCCACCGGCTCTTCGAGGCGCAGGCCGCCCGCACGCCCGACGCGGCCGCGCTCCTGCACGCGAGCGAGACCATCACGTACCGCGAGCTGGACGCGCGCGCCAACCGCCTCGCGCGGCACCTGCACGCGCTGGGCGTGGGGCCCGAGGTGCCGGTGGGCGTCTTCTGTAGCCGCACGCCCGAGATGATCGTCGGCCTGCTCGCCATCCTCAAGGCGGGTGGCGCGTACGTGCCGCTGGACCCGGCGTACCCGGCCGAGCGCGTGGGCTTCATGCTGGCGGAGACGGGCGTCCGCGCCGTGGTCACCGAGTCGCGCGTGGCCGGCCGTCTCCCCTCCACCTCCGCCCGCCTCGTGCGGGTCGATGCCGATGCGGACGCCATCGCGCGCCAGAGCGACGAGCCGCTGCACGTGCACGTCCATCCCGAGAACCTGGCGTACGTCATCTACACGTCGGGCTCCACGGGCAAGCCCAAGGGCGTGCAGATCGAGCACCGGAGCACCGTCGCGCGCCTGCGGTGGCTGCGCGACAGCATCAGCGATGCGGAGAGGTCCGCCGTGCTCGGATCGACGTCCATCTGCTTCGACGTGTCGATCGCGGAGATCTTCGGGACGCTGTGCTGGGGCGGCCAGCTGGTGCTGGTGGAGAACGCGCTGGCGCTGGCCGCGCTGCCCGCCGGGCACGAGGTGCGGACGGCGTGCATGGTGCCCGCCGCCGCGGCCGAGCTGCTCCGCGTGGGCGCCATCCCGGCCAGCGTCCGCACGCTGGGCCTGGGCGGCGAGCCGGTGAGCAACGAGCTGGCGCGCGGGCTGTACACACTGGGCAGCGTGCAGCGCGTGCTCAACCTGTACGGGCCCACGGAAGACACGACCTACTCCACCTGCAAGCAGGCCGAGCGCGACCCGTCGTCGGCCATGACGGTGGGGCGTACGCTGCCCGGCACCCGCGCGCACGTGCTGGACGAGGCGGGCGGCGCCTGCCTGCACGGCAGCGAGGGCGAGGTGTGCCTGAGCGGCGCCGGCCTGGCGCGCGGCTACCTGGGACGCCCGGGTGCCACGGCGGAGAAGTTCGTGCCCAACGCGTTCGGCGCGCCCGGCTCGCGCATGTACCGCACGGGCGACCTGGGCCGCTTCCGGGCAGACGGCGAGCTGGAGTGCCTGGGGCGCGTGGACCAGCAGGTGA
>DASRQW010000181.1 GCA_035696245.1 Longimicrobiaceae bacterium
AGACGATGTTGAGGTCCGGCAGCGGCAGCGGCACCACGCGGAACGGGTCCCAGTCTCCCCCGCTGATGCGGCGGTGCAGCGTGAGCGCCCCGCGCGCCGTCTCGCCGATCAGCCGTCCGTAGCCCGTCGCGTCCAGCGGCAGCACCTTGTGGCTCATCCACACCGCCGCCGCCGCCGCGCCCGGCTTGCTCCCCTCGAAGATGAAGCGCCCGATGTAGCCCCACTCCGACGCCCCGCGGTGGAAGAGGTACGGCGCATCGACCGCGATCAGGTCGCGCGCCCGCCCGTCGCGGATGGCGACGGCGCCGGCCGGATACGGGATGAACCCCAGCTTGTGCGGGTCGATGGTCACCGAATCCGTCCGGTCCAGCGCGCAGAGGGCGCGGTACACGCCTTCCTCGGGCCACGCCTCGGGCGCGAAGTCGCGGAGCGCGTCGCCGTACGAGCGGCGGGCACCGTCCGCGTCACGGGTGATGGCCGCCGCGTAGCCGCCCCAGGCCGCGTCCGCGTGCAGCGCGAAACCCACGCCCAGCTCGCGCGCCAGCCGGTCGCGCACATCCGCCGCCAGGTCCAGGCGGTCCACCGCGCTCTCCTCCGTCGTCCCGATCACGGAGACGCAGGCGATAATGGGCTGCCGCCGGGCGACCAGGCCGCGGACGGTGTCCTCCAGCGCCGCCGGATCCATGCGGAAGCGGCGGTCCACCGGCACGTGCACGAGCTGCGCGGCGCCCACGCCCAGCGAGCGGCAGATCTTCTCCCACGAGTAGTGCGCGGTGGACGGCACGAGCACCACGGCCGCCGCGAGCGAGTCCGTGAACTCGGCCTTGAGCCGCCGGTCGAAGCCTTGGTAGCCCAGCCCCTCCAGCGAGTTCATGGAGATGGCCTGCACCGCCTGCATGGGGTCGTCGGCCCGTTCCCGCAGCGCCTCGGCCGCGTCCAGCGCGTCTTCGGGCATCACGTTCAGGAGCTGCCACAGGTCCATGTCGGCGACGAACGCCTGAGAGCCGTCGGGCAGGCGCACCTTCAGGCGGTCCACGCCCAGCTCCTCGGCCGCCCATCGAACCGCCACGGGCAGGTACTTGACGTTGCGGGCCACCCACAGCGCCTCGTAGTTCGCCACCGTCCCGCCCGAGGTGAGGTGGCCCCAGTGCCGCTCGGGCACGTAGCCGATCATGCGCGCGATCTGCGCGGCCACCTCCAGCTCCATGCGCGTGGTCACCGGCGACGCCTCGGCGGCCACGTTGTTGGGGTTGTACAGCATGGTGGCGAAGTACGCGATGAGGCTCGCCATCGTCAGGTCCGACGACATGTGCCCCACGTACCGCGGGCTGAAGAAGGGCACGCCCGCCTTCAGCTCGCCCAGCAGACCCATCAGCTCCTGCGAGAGGACGGAGATGGCGCGGTCGTACTCGGGGCTGTGCTTCTCCGTCTCGCGCACCTGGAAGCCGTCTTCCGGGTGGAAGTTGCGGCGCCAGAACACGTGGTCGCGGAACGCCTCCAGCAGCAGGCGCTCGAAGACGTCGGCGTTCTCGCCCTTGGGACCCAGGAAGATGCTGCCCAGGCCCAGCAGGGCTTCGTTGCGGTACGGCGGGGTTCCGGCGTGGTCGGTCATCTGTTTCGAGTGCTGAGAGGGGCCCTCACCCGGCTCGCAAGGCTCGCCTGCCCTGAAAAGAAAGTGAGCTTCGCGAAATCACCGAAATGGTGATGTAGCAACACTTTCATCCGCTAGGGTGAGCGAAGCTCGTGGACGACTCTCCCGCAAGCGGGCGAGGGCACGAAGCCATTGGCGTGGGTCCGCGGGTTCCGCTACGCGCTTCGCTCTCGGCTTCGCCGGACGGTGGCGGGCGTGGCGGGAGATGCGGGGCGGTTCGTCGGCCGTCGAGCTGTTTGGGAGATGGGCAGATGCGCATCTCGGTCGATGATCGGCGGCCCATCTTCCGTGCTCGTTCGCGTCTCCGCTGATATAGCGGTCCGCGGCGTCACGGCGGATGCGCGGCGGGCGACGGGTGCGTCCGCGCTCATCGTCTACATCATCCTCGCCGGAAATGCGGACGGGCGGCTGGAGGGCCGCCCGTGGCTTCGGGTCGTGGGGGAAGATACGGCGCATCGGCGGCGGGCGAAACCGTCCGGCGGCGGCGCGCGTCAAGGTGATGCGGAGTGGTTAGCCCTTGCCCGCGAACAGCTTGTGGATCTTCGCGTAGGTGGAGAACAGGCTGCAAAAGGGCGACGAGCACTCGCGGCCCGCCACGCGCCCGTCGCGGAGGGCGGCGAGGAAGCTCTCGCGGTTCGGCTCGAAGTGCGGGACTTCGACGAACCCGCGGCCGATCTCGCGCAGCGTGTGCGCGTCGGAGCCGGCGCCGAGCGGCTTGCCGTGCGCGACCGCCCACTCCTCGCCGCGGCGGTTCAGCTCGGTGCGCCAGGTACGCGAGTTGTGCGCCTCCACCACGTCCACCAAATCCGCAAGCTCGTCCAGCAGCGCGGCGCCGCCCGAGCGCCGTGTGTCGAACGGGTGCGGCATGTACACCACGCCGCTCTGCGCGAGGATGCGCTCGCACGTCTCGCGCGCCGGGGTGCGCTTGGGAATCCGCTCGGTGAGGAAGATGCCGATGATGTCGGCGCCCTCGGCCGTCTTCACCTCTTCGCCCACCATCACCAGCTCCGGATCTTCCGCATGCAGGCGGAGCGCGGCGTCCACCTCGTTGTGGTCGGTGATGCAGAGCCGGTCGATGCCGCGCGCCCGCGCCGTGGCGAGCACGCCTTCGTACGCGTTGAGCGAGTCGAACGAGAGGCGGGTGTGGCAGTGCATGTCGACCCGCAGCGTGCGGGCCGGGCCCGCGGCATCAGCCACGGGCCGCGTCGCCGCCGGTGCCCGCCGCGGCGCCCTCGCCCCGCTCCGCGCGCTCGGAAAGCTCCTCCCACACCTCCGCCGCGCGCCGCTCCAGGTCCGCGAGAGAGCCCGTGTTCTCGATCACCACGTCGGCGCGGGCGCGCTTCAGCTCCGCCGGCATCTGCGCGGCGATCATGGCGCGCGCGTCCTGCGGGTCCAGGCCACGACCGCCCACGAGGCGCAGCATCCGCGTCTCCTCCGGCGCGTCGACCAGGACCACGACGTCGAACTCGTCCACCAGCCCCGCCTCGAAGAGCAGCGGGATCTCGCCCACCACCACCTTCTCGCCGCGGCCCGCGGCTTCCGCGTACTCCGCATCCCGCAGCTTGGCGACGGCGGGGTGCACGATGGCCTCCAGCCGCTCGCGCGCATCCGGGTCCGCGAAGACGATGCGGCGCAGGGCGGCACGGTCCAGCTCGCCGTCGCGGGCCACCACCTCGCTGCCCCAGGCGCCGGCGATCTCGGCCAGGGCGCGCGTGCCCGGCTCCACCACGCGGCGGGCCAGGTCGTCGGCATCCACCACCGTCGCGCCCAGCGACCGCCAGACGGATGCGACGGCGGATTTGCCCGCCCCGATGTTGCCCGTCAGTCCCACTTTGAGCATCTGCTCCTCCACGCCCGCCGGTCCGCAGGAGAGCGGCTCAGCGAGAGCCGGGCTTGGAAAGGATGTCGTCGGCCGTGCCCTGCACGCCGTCGGCGCCGTTGCTGCCCACGGCGTAGGTGGTGCGGGTGGCCTGCAGGTAGTACGGGTTGCCCCACGGGTCCAGCTCGCCCCCTTCGCTGGGGTTCTGCTGGTGCACGAACGCGGGGAACGCCTGCGGCGTGGGAACCGAGTGCCCGAGCGTCTTCTCGGTCTCCACGTCCTGGGCGAGCTCGTTCACCTCGTTGCGCGCGCTCCACGAGTACGCCGGGTTCAGCGCGAACTGCACGTGCGGCTTCACCCGCTCGCGCAACGGGCGCGAGATCGCGACGACGCCTATGGCCAGAAGCAGCAGCAGAAAGAACTTTCCCATCACGGTCTCCAGCGGTTGTGTGGGTCCCGCCCGCGCTGCGGCGGCGGGGCTCAGGCGCGGGCGAAGCCGGCGGCGCCGTCGTGCTCCTGGCGGCGGGCGCGGCCGGCGGCGGCCAGGCGGTCCAGGTGCGCCAGCGTCTCGCGCAGGGCCAGCATCCGCGCGCCGGGCGGAAGCTCGCGGCCGGGATAGCGCCGGTCCACCAGCTCCCACGCGGTGGCGGGGGCGCCGTCCAGCAGCGCGGCCACCGCCTCGGTCTCGCCCTCCGCCGCCGCCCGCAGCTCGGCGATGCGGGCCAGCGGATCCGGCGGCGGGTCGCCGTGGCCGGGCAGCACCACGCGCGGCGCGAGGGCGTCCAGCCGGTCCAGCGCGGCCAGGTAATCGCCCACCGGGTCCTCGCGCTGGCGGTTCACGCCCAGCGTGGGGGTGATGCGGGGCAGCACAGCGTCGCCGGCCACGAGCGCCCGATCGAACGGGCGGAAGAGCGAGACGTGCCCGGCCGTGTGCCCCGGCGTCCAGAGGAAGCGCCACCCCGGCGCGCCCGGCAGCGGCCCCTCGTCGCCGTCCAGCACCCCGTCGGCGGCGACGGCGGGCGCGAGAGCCTGGGCCGCGCGGCGCCCGCCCTCCACCGCCGCGATCCACTCGGCCGGCGAGCCGCAGGTGCGGAAGAGGCCCAGGCGGTACTCGGCCTCGTCGGCGGGCTGGGCGGCGGCATGGGCCATGCGCTCGGCGTCCAGGCGGCCCATGAGCAGGCGCGCGCCGCTGGCCTCGCGGGTGCGGGCCGCCAGGCCCAC
>DASRQW010000182.1 GCA_035696245.1 Longimicrobiaceae bacterium
GGGTGTGAGCTGGACGTAGTTGCTGTCGCGGACGAGACGGACGACAGCCTGGTGCGGGATGCCGATGCCCTTCGGCTTGCCCGTGGAGCCCGACGTGTAGACGACGTACGCCAGTGATTCAGGGAAGACGGAGATTTCGGGCGGCGTGGCGGGGTCGGACTCGTACGACGAGCGGTCGTTCTGGATGGAGACCACGGTGTCCGGGAACGCGGAGAGCGCGTCCGGCAGGTCGCCGTCCACGATCAGCGTCTGGACGCCGGAGTCCTCCAGCATGAAGGCGAGACGTTCCGCAGGGTAGCTGGGGTCGAGCGGGACGTACGCCGCGCGTGCTTTGACGATCGCGAGCAGGGTGACGATCAAGTCCGCGCTGCGCTCCATCGACACGCCAACGCGGCTTTCCAGGCCCACGCCGAGATCGATCAGGTGGTGCGCAAGCTGGTTGGAGCGTGCCTCCAGGTCCGCGTAGGTCAGCGTATTCTGGACAGAATGGACAGCGACGGCATCCGGCGTCTTCCGAGCCTGCTCCGCGAACAGCGCCTGGATGGAAGCACCACGCGGGTACTCGGTGGCTGTCGCGTTCCAATCGGCGAGAACGGTGCGCTGCTCGTCCGCGGCGAGGATGGGGAGGCGGGCGACGGGGGCGTCCGGCGCGGCGACGGCGGCATCCACCAGCGCGAGGAAGTGCGCGAGCATGCGGCGGATGGTGGCCGGCTCCCACAGGTCCACGTTGTAGTTGAGGCCGGCCATCACGCGCCCGCCCAGGTCGTGCACAGTGAGCGTCAGGTCGTACTTGGCCGCCTCGTCCGCGCCCTCGGTTTCCACCGGCGCGTCGTCCGGCACGTCCGCGCCGGCGCCGCCCTCGGGCGTGACGAGGTTGAAGCTGACCTGGAAGAGCGGGCCGTGGCTTAGGCTGCGCTCCACCTTCAGCTCCTCCACCAGCTTCTCGAACGGCAGGTCCTGGTGCGCGTACGCCGCCAGCGTGGTCTCGCGCGCCCGGCCCACCAGCTCGCGGAAGGTGGGCGCGCCGCGCAGGTCCGTGCGCAGCACGAGGTTGTTGACGAAGAAGCCGATCAGGTCCTCGGTCTCCGCGCGGTTGCGGCCCGCGATGGGGCTGCCGATCACCACGTCGTCCTGCCCGCTGTACCGGCCCAGCAGCGCGCCGAACGCGGCGAGCAGCGTCTGGAACAGCGTCGCGCCCTCCGCCCGCGCGAAGGCGCTCACGCGATCACCCAGCGCGCGCGGCAGCAGCACCGTGCGGCTCGCGCCCGCGAAGGTCTGCACGACAGGGCGCGGCCGGTCCCTCGGAAGCTCCAGCATGGCGGGGGCGCCGGCGAGCTGCGTCTTCCAGTACGCGAGCTGCGCGTCCAGCACCTCGCCGCTCAGCCAGCGGCGCTGCCAGACCGCGAAGTCCGCGTACTGCACCGCCAGCTCCGGCAGCGGCGAGGGCGCACCGGCCGCGAACGCCTCGTACAGCGCGTTCATCTCGCGCGTGAGGATGTCCGCGCTCCACCCGTCGCTCACGACGTGGTGCATGTTCACCAGCAGCAGCGCGGCTTGGGGGGAGATGCGCAGCAGCGTGGCGCGGAAGAGCGGCCCGCGCTCCAGGTCGAACGGCGCGTTCGCGTGCTCCGAGACCGTGCGGGGGATGCGCGCCTGCTTCTCCTCATCGGACGACGACGACAGGTCGAGAACCGGGAGATGGAAGGCGGACGGCTCGTGGATGACCTGCACCGGCTCGCCGTCCACCTCGGCGAAGGTGGTGCGCAGCGCCTCGTGGCGGCGCACGATCTCGCCCAGCACGCGCTCCAGTACCGCGGCGTCCACGTCGGGCGCCACGGGGATGGTGGCGGGCACGTTGTACGTCGCCGCGCCGGGCATCAGCCGGTCCACGAACCAGAGGCGCGACTGCGCGAAGCTGGCCGGCACCGGCCCGTCCCGCGGCACGCCGACGATGGGGGGCGCGACGATGCCGCCCTGCTCCGCCTCCACGCGGCGGGCGAGCTCCTCCACCGTCTGCGCCTCGAACAGCGCGCGCAGCGGCATCTCGACCTGGAACGCCTCGCGGATGCGCGAGACCACGCGCGTGGCGACCAGCGAGTGGCCGCCCAGCTCGAAGAAGTTGTCGTGGATGCCCACCGTGGCCGCGCCCAGCGCCTCGGCCCAGATCGCCGCCAGCGTCCGCTCCGTCCCCGTGCGCGGCGCCACGTGGCCCTCCGCGTCCGCCGTCTCTTCCGGCGCGGGAAGGGCGCGGCGGTCCACCTTGCCGTTGGCGTTCAGCGGCAGCGCTTCCAGCAGCACGAACGCGCCCGGCACCGTGTAGTCCGGCAGTGCCGACGCGAGCCGCGCGCGCAGGTCGGCCTGCGACGGCGCGGGGCGGTCGGGATCGGGAACGACGTAGGCGACGAGGCGGCGGTTGCCCGGCACGTCCTCGCGTGCGAGCACGGCCACGTCCTTCACGCGCTCGTCGGCCGCGAGCGCCGCTTCCACCTCGCCCAGCTCGATGCGGAAGCCGCGGATCTTCACCTGCCCGTCCAGGCGGCCCACGAACTCGACGGCGCCGCTCGCCGTCCACCGCACCGCATCTCCCGTCCGGTACAGCCGCGCGCCGTCGCCGAACGGGCTGGGAACGAAGCGCTCCGCCGTCAGGCCCTTGCGTCCGAGATATCCCCGCGCCAGCCCGTCGCCGCCGATGTACAGCTCGCCGACCACGCCCACGGGCACCGCCTGCAAGCCGCGGTCGAGCACGTACAGCGTCGTGTTCGCCAGCGGCGCCCCGATGGGCACCGTGAACGCGTCGTCCTCCACCGCCTTCACGCGGTGCCAGGTCGCGAACGTGGTGCTCTCCGTGGGCCCGTAGACGTGCACGAGCCGCCCGGGCCCGCCCGCCTCCAGCACTGCCCGCACGGCGGACGGGTCCACAGCCTCGCCGCCGAAAAGCACGTTGTCGAGAGATGCGAATCCGCCGGGAATCTCCCGCGCGATCTGGTTGAAGAGCGCGGTGGTCAGGAACATCGTCCCGATGCGCATCTCCCGGAGAGCCGCCACGAACCGCTCGGGAGACAGCGTCACCTCGCGGTCGATGCCGATCAACGCCGCCCCGTTGAGCAGCGCGCCCCAGACCTCGAACGTCGCCGCGTCGAACGAGGCGTTGGAGACCTGCGCGACGCGGTCGTTCGGCCCCACCTGCACGTAGTTGCTGTTGCGCACGAGGCGCACGACCGCCTGGTGCGGGATGCCGATGCCCTTCGGCTTCCCCGTCGACCCGCTCGTGTAGACCACGTACGCGAGCGATTCCGGGAAGACGACGGCTTCGGGAGATGCGGGGCTCGCCGCCTCGATCCGCTCCGCATCTGCCGCGAGTGACACGACGGCGCCGGAGAAGGACGAGAGCGCGTCCGGCAGCGCATCTTCCGTCACCAGCACTTCCACGGCGGAGTCCGCCAGCATGAACGCCAGGCGCTCGGCCGGATAGCTGGGGTCGAGCGGCACGTACGCCGCGCCCGCCTTGAGGATCGCCAGCAGCGTGACGACCAGATCCGCCGAGCGCTCCATCGACACGCCCACGCGGCTCTCGATCCCGACGCCGAGCGACCGGAGGTGGTTGGCGAGCCGGTTGGAGCGCGCGTCCAGCTCGGCATACGTCAGCGCGGATGCACCGAATTCGACCGCAACCGCGTCCGGCGTCTCCGCGGCCTGGCGGGCGAACAGCGCGTGTACGGGCTCGTGCGAGGGATACTCCGCCGCCGTCTCGTTCCACTCGCGGGCGATGCGGTGCAGCTCCTCGTCGCCCAGCATGCGCAGCTGCGAGATGCGGCGGCCGGGGTCTGCGGCGGCGGCTTCGAGGATGCGCTCGTAGCGGTCCGCGAGCTGGGCGATGGTGGCCTCGTCGAACAGCTCCGTGCGGTACTTGAGGCTGGCGAGGAAGCCCGTGCGCGCGTCCGTCATGGTCAGCATGAGGTCGGCGAGCGCGGTGCCCGTCTCCTGCGGCGCCGGGAAGAACTGGAGCGTGTCGAACTCCATGGTCTGCCCCGCGTCCTGGAGCGCCCGGGCCTCCGCCTCCAGCGCCGACGCCTTCTCGGTGCGCTCGCGCATCGCTTCCGGCCCGCCGGCCACCACGTCGCTGATGGTGTCGAGCGTGAACATCACCTGGTACACGGGCGCGTGGTCCAGGCTGCGCTCCACGCGCAGCTCGTCCACCAGCTTCTCGAAGGGCAGGTCCTGGTGGGCGTACGCGCCCAGCATGGTCTCGCGGACGCGCCCCAGCAGCTCGCGGAAGGTGGGGTCGCCGGACAGGTCGACGTGGATGGCGAGCGTGTTGGCGAAGAAGCCCACGATGCCTTCCAGCTCCGGCCGCGGGCGGCCCAGGATGGGCGTGCCCACCACCACGCTGTCCTGCCCGCCGTGGCGCTGGAGCAGCACGGCGTACGCGGCCAGCAGCGTCATGAACAGCGTGGCGCCCTCGCGGCGCGTGAGCGCCACCACGGCCTCCTTCGCGCCGGCCGCCACCTCGCACATGAACGCGGCGCCCTCGTGGCCCTGCACCGGCGGGCGCGGCCGGTCCGCCGGCAGCTCGACGAGTGGCGGGGCGCCGGCCAGCGCCTGCTTCCAGTACTCCGTCTGCCGCGCCAGCCCGTCGCCCTCCAGCTGCGTGCGCTGCCAGACCGCGAAGTCCGCGTACTGCAGCGGCAGCGGGGGCAGGGGAGAGGGCCGGCCCGCGAGGAACTCGGCGTACAGCACGCCGATCTCGCGCTCCATCATCGACTCGGACCAGCCGTCCATGATGGCGTGGTGCATGGGCATGTGCAGCACGTGCATCGCCTCGGCCACGCGGAACAGCCGCACGCGGAAGAGCGGCGCCCGCGTGAGGTCGAACGGCTCGCGCGTCATCTCGCCCATCGCGTGGTGGATCCGGGCGCCGGCCTCCTCCTCGGACAACCCGGACAGGTCCTCCACCTCCAGCCGCAGCTCCAGCGAGGGCTCCACGACCTGCACCGGCTCGCCGTCCTCCACGCCCAGGCGGGTGCGCAGCGCGGCGTGGCGGCGCACCATCTCGTTCATCACCCGCTCCATGACCTTCACGTCCATCGGCCCCGGCAGGGCGATGGAGATGGGCATGTTGTACGCGGGGCTGTCGGGCTCCAGCTGGAAGAGGAACCACAGCCGCTGCTGCGAGAACGACATGGGGTACGACTTGGGCGCCGCCGCCTTCTTGGCGAGCAGCGCCGCCAGCAGGCGCCGCTTGTCCTCGGGCGTCTGGCCCGCCGCGGGGCGCGAGCCCACCTCGCTCATCGGGCACCCCCGCGGCAGGGGAACAGATGGCGGGCGGCGGGCGGACGGCGGACGGCGGCGGTGTGCATCGGGTGTGCTCTCATCTACAGCGTTGGGCGGCGCGGCCGCGCCCCGGCGAGCGGCGCGAATGCGGACGGGGAGCACGAGGGCTTCCCCTGCGGCGGAGGCCGTCGCCCGCCCGCAGCGCCCGTTCCGCCACGGTTTGGCGGAGAAGCGCAACGAGGGGGAAGACGGCCCCTGTACGATCAGGAACTTCCAACCAGCCTGTCTTACGATCCTTCTGATATCACGAGCTCACATCGACCGGCCGAGCACGATCCCATTTCGGGAGATGCGTAGCCGGCGGGCCCGGCGGAAGCGTGCTCGCGAACGTCACCGCCTTGACGGCTGAAGCCGCGGGTTACAACGGCGCGAAGCCCGCCTGCGCGGGCTGCTGCCGCGGCATCGGTCGAGACCTCACCATCGGTGCCGCCGCGCCGGGCGTATCAAACGCCCGGCTACGAGCTGCGATCGTCCTGCGGACGAAGCTCCTCACCCCCGCACCGATGCCGCTCGACCCGCCCACCGCAGCGCGCAGCGCGAGTCGCCACCGAACCGGCAGCGAGGAGGCCGTTCGCGGAGCGCGGAACCCCCAGCCTGCTCCACCGCCGTGCCTTCCCCCGCTTGCGGGGGAGGGCAGGCGAGTTTTACGAGCCGGGTGAGGGCCCCCCTCCGAGCCGCGACCAGCCTCCCCCGCGACCCGGCTCCTCGCCGTCCCCCCCGCCCTCAGTCCCCTAAACCTCTTCCTCGCCCGCCGAGAGCTGCGCCAGCAGCGCCTCCATCTCCTCTTCGGACAGGTCGTCAATGCGGGCCAGCAGGTCGTTCGCGTCCTCACCGCGATCCGCGCGCTGGATCGCCTCCACCGGCCCGGCCCCGGCGCCTTCACCGCGGGCCACCGCCTCGGCCATCTCGGCCACGGTGGGCCCCTCGAAGAGCACGCGAACCGGAAGCTCCACCTCCAGCACCGACCGCACGCGCGACACCACCTGCGTACCCAGCAGCGAGTGCCCGCCCAGTTCGAAGAAGTTGTCGTACACACCGATGGGGCTGATGCCGAACAGCTCCTCCCAGATGGCCACGATGGCGCGCTCGGAGTCCTCGCGCGGCTCCACGTACTCGACCTGCAGGTTGGGGCGCGGGTGGGTCGTCCGGGCGCCGGGCTCCTTCGGCAGCGAGGCCTCGGCCACCTCCTCCACCACCTCGCGCGGCGGGGCGCCGGGCGCGTCCAGCCAGTAGCGGCGCCGCTCGAACGGGTACGTGGGAAGCGGCACGCGGCGGCGCTCCTCCGTGCCGGCCAGCGCCCGCCAGTCGATGCGGCGCCCCGCGATCCACAGCGCGCCCACGGCCTTCAGCACCGCCGCGCGGTCCGAGTCGCCGAACGTGCGCATCATCGACGGGATCACGGCCTGCGCGGGGGCGCGGTCGGGATGCGCGCGTGCCGAGCCGGAGAGCAGGCCGCCGGGGCCCACCTCCAGCAGGATGCGCGCGGAGTCCGACACCAGCTCGCGCGCCGCGTCCGCGAAGCGCACGGGCCCGCTAAGGTGCCGCACCCAGTGCGTCGCATCCGCCGCATCCCCCTCAGTGATCCACTTCCCCGTGACGCCGCTCACGAACGGGATCGACGCCTCGCCCGTGCGCACCTTCGCGGCGCGCTCGGCGAACGTCTTGGCGGCGGCCTCCAACCCCGACGCCGTGGGTGCATGCCGCACCGGCTGGCGCTGCGCGCCGATGCCCGCGGCGGCGAGACGCTGCTCCGTCTCCTGCACGTCCTCGCCCGGGCCGGTGAGCACGGTGAGCGACGGGCCTTCCAGGGAGAAGACGACCGTGTCGCCCGCCATGTGCTGCCGGACCTCCGCCTCCGGGCGGCCGACCACGAGCAGGCCGCCCTCGGCCATCTCCTCCATCAGCCGGCCGCGCTCGGCAACCAGCGCCGCCGCGTCGTCCAGCGACAGCACGCCGGAGAGCGCAGCGGCGACGTACTCGCCCACGCCGTGGCCCACCATCGACTCGGGCTCCACGCCCCACGCCATCCAAAGCCGCGCCAGCGCGTAGCTGGTGGCGAAGATCCCCGGCTGGCCCATCGCCGGCCCCATCAGCCTGGCGTGCGCCTCGCCCGCGGCGTCCTCGGTCGTGGGATAGAGCAGCGTGCGGATGTCGGCGCCGAGCGGCTTCTGGAACGCCGCGGCGCAGTCGTCGATCGCGTCGCGGAAGGCTTCCTCGCCCTCGTACAGGTCCGCGCCCATGCCCGCGTGCTGCGCGCCCTCGCCCGGGAACATGAAGACGACGGGGTGCTCCTCGGGCTCGCCGGAGCCGGTGGAGACGCGGCCCGGGTTCATCGCGGCCAGGGCGGACGCCGCGTCCGCTACGTCACGGACGACCGCGGCGCGCCGGTGCGCGAACATCCTCCGGCCGGCCTGGAGCGTGAACGCCGTGTCCGCCAGGTTCGCGTCCGGGTTCTCGCGCAGGTAGCCGACCAGGTTCTTCGTCGCCGCGTCGAGCGCGCTGGGCGTCTTGGCGGAGAGGATGACCAGCTGCCACGGCCGGTCCTCCGTCTCCGTACGCTCCGGCGACTCCTCGAGCACCACGTGGCAGTTGGTGCCGCCGATGCCGAAGCTGGACACGCCGGCGCGGCGCGGGGTGCCGTTGCGGGGCCAGTCGCGCACCTCGGTGGGCACGTAGAACGGCCCGGCGGCGAAGTCCGCCTGCGGGTTGGGACGCTTGAAGTGCAGGCTGGGCGGGATCTGCTTGTGGCGCAGCGACTGCACGGCCTTGATGAAGCCGGCGATGCCCGCCGCCGAGTCCAGGTGGCCCAGGTTGGACTTCACGGATCCGATGGCGACCGAGTTCGGCTTGGCGCCGCTGCCGCGGAAAGCCTGCGTGAGCGCCGTGACCTCGATGGGGTCGCCCAGCGGCGTGGCCGAGCCGTGGCACTCCACGAAGCCGATGCTCTCCGGCTTCACGCCGGCGATGGCCTGCGCCTCGGCGATCACCTCGGCCTGGCCGTCCACGCTGGGCGCCGTGTAGCCGATCTTCATCGACCCGTCGTTGTTGATCGCCGAGCCCTTGATCACTGCGTAGACGGTGTCGCCGTCCGCCAGCGCGTCGTCCAGCCGCTTGAGGACGACCACGCCCAGGCCGCTGCCGGACACGGTGCCCTTGGCGTCCGCGTCGAAGCTGCGCGTGTGGCCGTCGTTGCTGGAGATGCCGCCCTCGTCGTACATGTAGCCGGTGTAGACGGGGGTGTTGATGCCCACGCCGCCGGCCAGGGCCATGCCGCACTCGCCGTTGAGCAGGCTCTGCGAGGCCACGTGGATGGCGACCAGCGCGGTGGAGCAGGCCGTCGAGACGCTGAGGCTGGGGCCGCGCAGGTTCAGCTTGTAGCTGGTCCACGTGCTCACGAAGCCGCTGCCGGTGAGCAGGCTGGCCTGCAGGCCGCCCAGCGCGTACAGGCCGTGCGGGTTCACCATGGTGTTGTACAGCATGTAGCTGCTGCTGCTGGCCCCGGCGTACACGCCGATGGGCCCCTCGGCCGTCTCGCTGTCGTAGCCGGCGTGCTCCAGCGCGGTCCACGCCACCTCCAGGAAGTGGCGCGTCTGCGGGTCCATGATCTCGGCCTCGCGCGGGCTGTAGCCGAAGAACGGGGCGTCGAAGTACTCCGTCTGCTCCAGCACGCCCTTGGCCTTCACGTACGCCGGGTCGGCGATCTGCTCCTCGCTCACCCCCACGGCGCGCAGCTCGTCGTCGGTGAAGAAGGTGATGCACTCCACCCCGTCGCGGATGTTGCGCCAGTAGGCCTCCACGTCGGCGGCGCGGCTGAAGCGCCCCGCCATCCCGATGACGGCGATCTCGTCTCCGTGCCCGTCCCGCTCCGAATGCTCCGCCATGGTCCCGCTCTCCTCTGTCGCTGAAACGATGTAGGGGTGAGGCTCGCGCCTTCGTATTCTCTGTCGATGCCGCGCCGCGCCCGCGGTGGCCCGCAAGGACCGTCGCGAGACGGAAGGCGCCTGGTGCGTGGAAGGCGGACGGGTCCGTGGGGAGCCCGTCCGCCGTCGCTTTCGCCCGCCTTCGCGGGTCAGTCGTCCTGGCCGCCGCCGCGCCGAACGTCGCGCCGCCTGCCGCGCGAGGCCCGCCGCGCCTCGGCCCGCTCCTGGCCGCGCTGGGGCGCCTTCTCCTCCTCGGGGCCCGCCGCCAGGTGGTCCGCGAGCGAACGAATGGTGGGGAACCTGAAAAGTACCATCATAGGGGTGTTTTGATCAACCCTTTCCCGCACCTTTTGGTGGACCTGCGTGAGGAGCAGCGAGTGCCCGCCCAGGTCGAAGAAGTTGTCGTGCACCCCCACGCGGTCCACCCGCAGCACCTCGCGCCAGATGTCCGCCAGCGTGCTCTCCAGCCCCGCGCGGGGCGCGACGAAGCCCTCTCCCGTCGCGCGCGTGCCGTCCGGCGCGGGCAGGGCGCGGCGGTCCACCTTGCCGTTGGGCGTCATGGGCAGCGCGTCCAGCACCACGAGCGCGGAGGGCACCATGTAGTCCGGCAGCTCGCGCCGCACGAAGGCGCGCAGCTCGTCCACCACAGGAGGACTAGTCGAATCGGACGGGACGACGTAGCCGATGAGGCGACGGTCGCCCGGTGCGTCCTCGCGGACGATGACCACGGCGTCGCGGACCGAGTCGTGGCGGGCGAGGGCCGCTTCCACCTCGCCCAGCTCGATGCGGTAGCCGCGGATCTTCACCTGGTTGTCCAGGCGCCCCAGGTACTCCAGCGCCCCGTCGCCGCGCTGGCGGACCAGGTCGAGCACGCGGTACATCCGCGACCCTGGCGCGCCGAACGGGTCGGGGACGAAACGCTCCGCCGTCAGGCCTGGCCGGTCACGGTAGCCGCGCGCCATCCCGTCGCCCGCCGTGTACAGCTCGCCGGGGACGCCGACCGGCGCGGGGCGGAGGTGCCGGTCCAGCACGCGAAGCTGCGTGTTGTCGACAGGGAAGCCGACCAGCATCGGCCCCTCGTCGCCCTTGGGGACGACGTGGACGGCCGTGTAGGTCGTATCCTCCGTGGGCCCGTAGCAGTTCAGGATTCGGTCGACGTGGTCCAGCTCGTACAGCCGCTGCGCCAGGTCGTTCGGCAGCGGCTCGCCGCCCAGGTTCAGCGAGCGCACGGTGGATGGGATCGCGTCCATCCGCAGCAGCTCCGCGGCGGCGGACGGGACCATCGACGCGAGACGGACCTCGTGCCCCGGCGGCAGGTCGGCCAGGGACAGCGCGTTGTCCACCAGCACGAGCTTCCCGCCCCACGAGAGCGTGCCGAAGATCTCCGCGATCGACACGTCGAACGAGATGGAGGTGGAGCCCAGCACGGCCGAGCGGTCTTCGTCGGAGACGTTGTCGCGGAACCAGTGCAGGTACGCGGCGGTGCTGCGGTGCTCGATCGCCACGCCCTTCGGCCGGCCGGTGGAGCCCGACGTGTAGATGATGTACGCCAGGTTCTCCGGCCGCACGCCCGGCTGCGGATTCCCCGCATCTTCCGACGCCCACGCATCTTCCGAGTCGAGGAGGACGACGCGGGCCCCGTGCTCCGGCAGCGCCGATGCGAGCGACGACTGCGTGAGCAGCGCGTGCACGCGGCCGTCGCCCAGCATGTAGGCCACGCGCTCCGGGGGATAGATGGGGTCCAGCGGCACGTAGCACCCGCCCGCCTTCAGCACCGCCAGCATCGCCGCGATCAGGTCGGGATTGCGCTCGGCGTAGATGCCGACGGCCGTCTCCGGTCCCACGCCGATGCCGCGGAGGTGGTGCGCCAGGCGGTTCGCGCGCTCGTTCAGCTCGCCGTACGTGACGGTGCGCCCGGCGTGCAGCAGCGCGGGCGCGTCCGGCGTGCGAGCCGCCTGCGCCTCGAAGAGCTGGTGAATGCACGTCTCGCGGGGATGGTCCGCGGTGGAGGCGGCCCAGCGCTCCTCGATCTCCCGCCGCTCGTCGGGGCCCACGAGGTCGTACTCGGAGAGCGGGAGTCCGGGGTCGTTGACCACG
The DNA here is from genome assembly GCA_035696245.1 of Longimicrobiaceae bacterium. NCBI lineage: Bacteria > Pseudomonadati > Gemmatimonadota > Longimicrobiia > Longimicrobiales > Longimicrobiaceae > Longimicrobiaceae bacterium. Next base: position 11,349 of record DASRQW010000182.1, read on the forward strand.
CCCTCCAGCACCGCGCCGAAGTGGCCGACCATGCGCGTGGCCGTCTCCTGCCCGAACAGGTCGGTGTTGTAGCGGATGTTGCCGAAGATGCCGCGCCCCGTCTCGTACAGCGTGACCGTCATGTCGTACTTCTCGGTCTCGTTCTCGGAGCTGATCTGGTCGCCCTTGGTGCCTTCGATCAGCGGCTCGTCATCGTCCATCCCCGGCGTGTTGAGGAGGTTGAAGACGACCTGGAAGACGGGCGAGTGCGCCAAGCTGCGCTCCACCCGAAGCTCCTCCACCAGCTTCTCGAACGGCACGTCCTGGTGCGCGTACGCCCCCAGCGTGGCCTCGCGCGTGCGGCGCAGCGCCTCGCGGAAGTCCGGGTCGCCGGAGAGGTCCACGCGGATGGGCAGCGTGTTGATGAAGAAGCCGATCAGCCCCTCCAGCTCCGTCTGTCCGCGCCCGGCGATGGGAGTGCCGACCACCACGTCGTCCTGCCCGCTGTAGCGCTGCATCACCACGTTCCACGCGGCGAGCACGGTCATGAACAGCGTCGCGCCTTCCTTGCGCGACAGCGCCATCAGGCCCGCGGAGAGGTCGCCGGGGAAGGCGAACGCGACCGCGTGGCCGCGGTAGCGCTGCACGGCGGGGCGGGGGCGGTCCGTCAGCACCTCCAGCATGGCCGGGGCGCCCGCCAGGTGCTGCTTCCAGAAGCCGAGCTGCCGGTCCAGCTCGTCGCCGCTCAGGTACTCGCGCTGCCAGACCGCGTAGTCGGGATACTGGATGGGCAGCTCTTCCAGCGGCGATTCCTGCCCGGCCTTGAACGCCGCGTACAGCGCCGAGAACTCGCGGTTCAGCACCCCGATGCTCCACCCGTCGCTGACGATGTGGTGCATGTTCATGATGAGCGCGTTGTCGTCGGGCGCCAGGCGCACCAGCGTGCTGCGGAAGAGCGGCCCGCGCGCGAGGTCGAACGGCCGGCGCGCGTCCTCGACGGCCAGGCGCTGGGCCTCGGCGTGGCGCTCCTCTTCGGAGAGGTGCGAGAGGTCCACCACGTCCAGCGCGGCGGCCTTCTGGCCGTACACCACCTGCACCGGCTCGCCGTCCTGCATGCGGAACACGGTGCGCAGCGACTCGTGGCGCCGCACGATCTCGTCGAGGGCGCGGCGCAGGGCGGGCTCGTCCACGTGGCCGGCCAGGCGGTTGGCGCTGGGCATGTTGTACACGCTGCCGCCGGGCTCCAGGCGGTCCAGGAACCAGAGGCGCTGCTGCGCGAACGAGCAGGGGAAGACGTACACGTCCTCGTCGGCGGCCGGTGCGGCGCCGTGCTCTTCTGCGGAATCGGTGATCGTGCTCATGGTGGGTATTCGCTTCTTTTTCGGAAGATGTGCGGCGCGCGATGATCGCGGTCGCATCCCTGGTGTGCGAAGTGGTTCGTAGCTGGCGCTGGCGACTGAAGTCGCGGCAACGACTGCGCAAAGTCCGCCTTCGCGGACTAACTGCATGGTGGCGTGGAGCTACCGTCCGCGCGCCGCCCTACCTTCCGACGGGCGATGATGCAGACGCCGCCGCGATCCTACAGGTAGGGGCCGACCCGTGTGTCGGCCCGTGCTGCGGCAGCATGGTAGCCCGTCCTGCGCGACGTCGCTGCGGATGGGCGGGAGCACACGTAGGTGCTCCCCTACCAGGCGTTTAGCGCGTCGATAATCGTCGCGGGCGATGCTTGCTCGCGTGCGGCGCGCGCGTCAGCGCGTGCGGCGGTCGCGGCGGGTGCCGCGGGCGGCGCGGCGGGCTTCGGCGCGGGCGTGGCCCTTCTCGGCGCTGGCTTCGTCGTCGGCGTCGCCGGCCAGGTGCGCGGAAAGCGTGCGCACCGTGGGGAAGCGGAAGAGCGAGACCATCGGCACGTCCTGGCCGAGGCGATCCTTCAGCTTCGCCTGCACCTGCGCCAGCAGCAGCGAGTGGCCGCCCAGCTCGAAGAAGTTGTCGTTCACGCCCACGCGCTCCACCTGCAGCACCTCGCGCCACACGGTGGCGATGGCCTCTTCGACGTCACCTTCCGCGGCCACGAACTGCGCGGCGGCGTTGTCCGACGCGTCGGGGGCGGGAAGGGCGCGGCGGTCCACCTTGCCGTTGGGCGTGAGCGGCAGCGCGGGAAGCGTTACGAAGTACGCCGGAACCATGTAGTCCGGAAGCCGCTCCCCCGCATGCTCCCGCAGCGCCGCGGGCGAGACGTCTGCATCCGCGCCCGCGGGGACGACGTATGCGGCCAGGCGCAGGTCGCCCGCGCCCACGGTGCGCGCGATCACCGCCGCGTCCGCGAGGGCGGGGTGTGCGCGGAGCACGCTCTCGATCTCCCCCGGCTCGATGCGGAAGCCGCGCACCTTCACCTGCTCGTCCACGCGCCCCAGGTACTCCACCGTGCCGTCCGGCAGCCAGCGGCCCCGGTCGCCCGTTCGGTACAGCCGCCCGCCAAGCTCCGCCGAGAACGGGTCGGGGACGAACTTCTCCGCGGTGAGCCCCGCGCGGCGGAGGTAGCCGCGGCTCACGCCCGCCCCGCCCACGCAGATTTCGCCACTGACGCCGATGGGCGATGGCTCGCCCGCGGCATCCAGCACGTACACGCGCACGTTCGCGATCGGCTTGCCAATGGGCGGCCTCCTCTCGCCGCTCTCCTCCGCCGCGATGGTGGCGCAGACCGTCGTCTCCGTCGGCCCGTACGCGTTCAGGAACCGGCGGCCTCCGCTCCATCGCCGCGCCAGGTCCGCCGAGCACGCTTCGCCCGCGGAGACCAGCGTCCGGAGATGCGGGAAGTCCGTCTCCGGCATCGCCGTGAGCACCGACGGAGGCAGCGTGGCGACGGAGATGCGCATCTCCCGAAGCGTCCCGACCAGCGGATCGCCGGGCATCAGCGCATCCTGCGGCGCAAGCACCAGCGTCGCGCCCGCGAGCAGCGCCGTCAGCACCTCGGACACCGCGGCGTCGAAGCTGAACGACGCGAACTGGAGCACGCGGCTCTCGCCGGAGATGCCGAACGCCTCGATCTGCGCCCGCGCGAGGTTCGCGACCGCATCGTGCGGCACCATCACGCCCTTCGGCCTACCGGTCGAGCCGGACGTGTAGATGATGTACGCGAGACTCGCCGGATCGACATCCACCGACAGGTCCGAATCGTCAGCCGATGCGACATCTTCCGACTGCTGGTCAAGCAGGACGATCCGCGCGGAGTTATCAGGAAGATCGGCGGCGAGCGTGGACGTGGTGAGGAGGACGGGCGCGCCGGAATCCTCCAGCATGTAGGCCCGCCGGTCCTTCGGATATGCAGGATCGACGGGGAGATACGCGCCGCCCGCCTTCAGCACGGCGAGCAGGCCAACCACCATCTCCGGCGACCGATCTACCGAGATCGCCACCGGCACATCTGCCCTGACGCCGAGGCTCTGGAGATGGCGGGCGAGGCGGTTCGCGCGTGCGTTCAGCTCCGCGTACGAGAGCGACGCATCGCCGAAGACGAGGGCCGTCGCGTCCGGCGTCTCACGCGCCTGACGCTCGAACAGCGCGTGGACGGTGGATGCGGGGCCGAGGTCGCGCTCCGTGTGGTTCCATGTGCGCACCAGCCGCTCGCGCTCCTCGCTGCCCGTGAGCGGGATGCGCGAGATGGGGCGGTCGGGGTCCGCTGCGGCCTCTTCCAGCAGCTTCTGGAGATGGTCGAGCAGCCGGCGGGCGCTGGCCTCGTCGAAGAGGTCCGGGTTGTAGCTGAGCGAGAGACGGACGCCGTCGCCGTGCTCGGTGCAGTTGAGCGTCAGGTCGTACTTCTCGGTGTCGTCCGCCATCCGCACGGACGCGAACTCGGTGCCGGAGAGCGACGTAGCCCCGGTGAGCGTCGGCGCGTTCTGGAGCACGATCATCACCTGGAACACCGGCGAGTGCGCCAGGCTGCGCTCCACGTGCATCTCCTCCACCAGCTTCTCGAACGGAAGCTCCTGGTGCGCGTACGCCCCCAGCAGCCCCTCGCGGACCCGGCCCACCAGCTCGCGGAACGTGGGATCGCCGGAGAGATCGGTGTGCAGCGCGAGCGTGTTGATGAAGAGGCCGATCAGCGCCTCGGTCTCCTCGTCCATCCGCCCGGCGATGGGAGTGCCGACCACGACGTTCTCCTGCGCCGCCCATCTCCCGAGAACCGTCTTGTACGCGGCCAGGAGCACCATGAACATCGTGGCGCCGTCGTGGCGGGCGAGCGCCTGGAGCCTGTCCGCCAGCGCGCGGGGCACGTCGGCCTTGGCGGTGCCGCCGCGGTACGACTGCGACGCGGGGCGCGGCCGGTCGGTGGGCAGCTCCAGCACGGGAGGCGCCCCGGCCAGGTGCTTCTTCCAGAAGCCGATCTGCTGCGCCAGCCCGTCGCCCGCCAGGTGCTCGCGCTGCCAGACGGCGAAGTCCGCGTACTGGATCGCCAGCTCGGGAAGCGGCGACGGCTTTCCGGCGCGGAAGGCGTCGTACAGCGTGTTCAGCTCGCGCATGAACACGCCGATGGACCACGCGTCGCTGAGGATGTGGTGCATCGCCAGCGCGAGCACGTGGTCCTCGCTGTCCGCGCGGATGAGCGTGGCCTGGAAGAGCGGCCCGCGCTCCAGGTCGAACGGCTGGTTCAGCAGCTCCGACACCCTGTCGTGGAGCACCTGGTCACGGTCGTCCCCGGCCACGCCGCCCAGCTCCACCACGGGCAGCGGCACGGTGCGGGGTGGGGAGATGACCTGCACGGGCTGGCCGTCCGCCACCGAGAAGGTGGTGCGCAGCGTCTCGTGGCGGCGGACGATCTCGCTGAGCGCGGCCTCCAGCGCGGGCACGTTCAGCGGGCCCACCATGCGCAGGGGCAGCGGGCTGTTGTAGAAGGTGCTGCCCGGCTCCAGCCGGTC